>JBEGOO010000133.1:0-3491 GCA_041182045.1 Verrucomicrobiota bacterium | reverse complement strand
GCCCCGCCGACGAAATCGGGGACGCCGTCGCCGTCGAAATCCACGACCGCGGGGCTGACGTCATGCCCCTCGATGTTCTGCTTCACGAGCGGACCTTCGTCCTTGAACCGCCAGCAACCGTCCTGGAAGCCGACCTGCCGGAGCAGGTTCGCGCTCGAGGAATTCAGCAGGAAGTCGGGCTTACCGTCGCCGTCCCAATCCGTGACGCACAGCTTGCGTCGGCCGCTCGCGCCGGCCTTGCCCTTGCTGAGCCGGAGCGGCCGGCCCTGTTCATCGCAGAAACAACGGCGCGGGGACTTCAGCGCCAGCCGTCCATCGACCTTGGCGCGTTCGAAGAAGGCGAGATACCCCTCCTGATCCAGCATCACCAGGTCGACCAGCCCATCCTGGTTCCAATCCACCGCCACCGGGGTCGTCCGCCACTGCGTCAGCAACGCCTTGCCCGCGGGCTTCCGCCAGCCCCAGGCCAACGCCGGTTGCGGACCATCCCATTCGACCTCGATCGGCTGCGCCGGCGCGAGCTTGGGCGCGGCGCGCGTGCCGATGTTCCGGTACCAGACGACCTCGCCGAGGATCGAGTTCAGGACCAGGTCCGGCCGACCATCGCCGTCCCAATCCGCCACCGTGAACGTCGTGTAACCCCACTTCGCCTCGGCCGGGCCTTGGATGCTGCCGTTCTCGCCCGCCAGGATCCGCAAAGGCCGGCCAGCGACCTCAAGCAACACGGGGGCCGCGAACTTCGGCTTCGCCACGCCCGGCCCGCTGAGGTTCTCGAAGAAACCCACATACCCGGCCGTGTTCCCGCACAGCAGGTCGATGTCGCCATCCCCGTCCCAGTCGAACCCCACCGGCGTGGCCAGCGCCCCGAATTTCAGGTCGTCGGCCTGCTGCTGGAAATAACGCGGCGGCAGGAAGACCGGCGTCTGCTCGGCGGTGAACCGGCCGGTGTTCTCGAGGAAGGCCACCCGCCCGTCCTCGTCGCCCACGATGAGGTCCGGCTTCCCGTCCCGGTTCCAGTCGCAGACCACCGGGGTGATCATCTGCAGGTCCATCGTCAGCGGCGTGGCCCCCGCGGGCGTCTCGCGCGACGCCTTCCACGCCGCCGGCCGGGCCCGCGCAAGCGCCTCGGCCGGGACCGTCAGACGCCGGCCCGCCGCGTACCGCGGGGCCGTGCGCGTGCCGATGTTCTCGAAGTACGTGAACCCATCGAGGAACTCCCCGCAAAGCAGGTCCAGGTCGCCGTCGCCATCGAGGTCGACGAAATTGGGCGAAGGCCAGCCGAACACCTCGAGGTCGCGGCCGCCGGCCTGGAGCCGGACCGGCGCCTCGTACCGCGGAGCCTCGTCGGTCCCGCGGTTGCGGAGCAGGTAGACGTGACCGCGCAAAGGCCCGCGGGTCCAGCGACCCGTCGCGTCATACCCATCGTCCCACCCGTACTCCGTCCAATCGCCGATGCCGACGATGACGTCGGTTTTCCCGTCGCCGTCGTAGTCGACGACCTTCCACATGTTCGCCCGCGCCTTGTTCGGATGCACGTTCGCCGGCAGCGGAAGTTTCCGCCCGTGCTCCAGGCCGGACTTGGCGAAGTCGGGATACTCGAACCCGGGCGACAGCACGCGCGGCCGGCCGTCCGCGCCCTCGCTGAGTTCGACGTTCTGCAGGCCCTTGCTGATGCGCACACCGGGCGCGAAGACCGGCAGCGGGTCCCGGGCGGGATCGACCCCCGGCTTGAACACATAGACGCCGTTCGACGGTTTGTCGGGGCAGTTCACCACCAGCTCGAGCTTGCCATCCCCGTCGACATCCATCGGGAGCGGCCAAGCCCAGAGGCCGACGCCGAGATCCACGACGAGGCCCGGGTGGTTGTACTTCAGGCGCTCCAAGCCGGACTCCGCCGCGACCGCTGCCCAGGCGAGGAAAGTCAACGGGATGAACCGGGGCGGGATCATGGGGCGTCCCTGTGGTAGCGTGGGGCCGGACGGTTTCCAACCTAAAGCGCCGCCGCGCCGCCCTCCGTCGACCGACCTCGGCGCTTTTTCCTTTCGCCCGACCTCCCGTGTCCCTCATCTTGGACCCATGAAGTCCCTGCTGCTCCTGCTCTCCCTGCCACTCGCGGGTGCCGCGGAGGCGCCGGCGCCGCTCGCGCCGACCAAGGCCGACGTGCCCTACGCGGGGACGACGGATTTCCGCCAGACGCTCAACGTCTACGCCCCGGCGACCAAACCCGCCAAGCCGGCGCCGGTCATCTTCTGGATCCACGGCGGCGGCTGGCAGGGCGGCGAGAAGACGAGCGTGCAGTCGAAGCCGAAGTTCTTCACCGACCTGGGTTACGTCTTCGTCTCGACCAACCATCGCTACGTGAAGGCGGTCCCGATGAACGAGATCTTCGCCGACATCGCCCGCGCGCTCCGCTGGACGCATGACCACGCGGCCGAATTCGGGGGCGACCCGGACCGCGTCGTGATCATGGGCCACTCCTCCGGCGCCCAGCTCGCCGCCTACCTGGCCATCGACGAACGCCCGCTGCGGGCGCAAGGCCTGTCCTTGGCGATGTTCAAGGGCTGCGTGCCGGTCGACGCGGACACGTTCGACATCCCGGCGGTCATCGCCACGGCCACCGCCGCCCGCCAGGCCGCCGGCAAGCCCGAACCCAAGTACGGCCACCGCGAGATCTTCGGCGGGAAGCCGGAACTCTGGGCCGATTACTCCGCGGTGAACCACGTCACCGCCGGCAAGGGGATCCCGCCCTTCCTGATCCTCTACGACGCGGCCGCGGCCTTGACGCCCGACCAAGCCCATCGCCTCGAGGCGGCGCTCACGGGGAAAGGGATCCCCGCCCGGAGCTTCGGCGCCCCGAACACCAACCACGGGAAGATCAACGCCGACCTCGGCCAGGCCGACGACCCGTGCACGGTCGAGCTGCGCCGGTTCCTCGCGAAGGTCCTGGAATAGGACGAGGGCGCCCGCCCGACCTTCGCCGCTTCCGCCCGACCTATGCCCGCCCATCGCCGCATCGCCATCATCGGAGGAGGCGCCGCAGGCTTCTTCGCGGCGATCGCCTGCGCGGAGGCGCTGGGCGGCCACGGGGAGATCACCCTCCTCGAGGCGACCCCTCACCTGCTCTCGAAGGTCAAGGTCTCCGGGGGCGGCCGTTGCAACGTCACCCACGCCTGCTTCGAACCGGCCGAGCTGGTCAAACGCTACCCGCGCGGCGGCCGCGAGCTGCTCGGCGCCTTCCACCGTTTCCAGCCGCGGGACACCATCGCCTGGTTCGCGGCGCGCGGCGTGGCCACGAAGACGGAGGCGGACGGGCGCATGTTCCCGATCACCGACGACTCCGCGACCATCGCGGAGTGCCTGCTCGGGGCCGCCCGCCGCGCGGGCGTCGATATCCGTATCCAGACCGCGGTGCGCTCGGTCGAACGCACCGCGCTCGGCCTGAAGCTCACGCTCGGCGCGGGCGAGCCGCTGCTCTGCGACCGGCTGATCGT
>JBEGOO010000132.1:0-3272 GCA_041182045.1 Verrucomicrobiota bacterium | reverse complement strand
ACCATCCCGACCAAGAAGTCCCAGGTCTACTCGACCGCGGCCGACAACCAGCCGGCGGTGGACATCGTGATCCTGCAGGGCGAGCGCCCGATGGCGAAGGACAACAAGAAGCTCGGGACGTTCAAGCTGGACGGCATCATGCCCGCCCCGCGCGGCACCCCGCAGATCGAGGTCATCTTCGACATCGACGCCAACGGCATCCTCCATGTCTCGGCCATCGACAAGGGCACGGGCAAGGAGCAGAAGATCTCCATCACCGGTTCCTCGGGTCTCTCCAAGGAGGAGGTCGAGAAGCTCCGCAAGGAAGCCGAGCTGCACGCGGCCGACGACAAGCTCGCCCGCGAGCTCGTCGAGGCCCGCAACCAGCTCGACGCCGTGATCTTCCAGGCCGAGAAGCAGCTGAAGGACAACGGCGACAAGTTCCCCGGCGACACCAAGGCCCGCACCGAAGCCGCCCTCAAGGAAGGCCAGGAGCTCCTGAAGAAGGAAGGCGCCACCGCCGAGGAGTTCGAGAAGGCCCGCGAGGCCATCTTCACCCCGCTCGGCGAGGCCGCGCAGGCGATCTACGCCGACGCCGCCAAGCAGGCGGAGGCCAATGGCGGCGCCGCGGGCGCCGGCGCGGGCCCCGCGCCCGAGGGCAAGAAGAAGTCCAAGGACGGCAAGGTGGTCGACGGCGACTTCGAGGTCGTCGACGAGGACAAGAAGTAAGCCACGGCCGGCCGCCATCGAGCCGCTCGGAAACGGGGTCGGGACCGCGAGGTCCCGGCCCCTTGTCTTTTCGCGGGAAATCCGCTAGCAAGGGGCAACCTTACCCCCGGCTTCCTGTCTTCCCACCTATGAGCAAGTCCGCCCTCGCCCTGATCCTGCTGTTCGTCGTCGGCTGCATCGTCGTGGTCTCCGGTCTCGTCACCGGTCGTCCGGCGGCCCCCGTCGTCGCCCCCGCGCCGACCGTGACCGCGCCGGCGCCCGAGCCGGTGGCCCGGCCGGCCAAGCGGGAGAAGGTCGTGCCCGTCGCCGCCGCCCCCGAGAAGAAGGCGGCCGCCGCGGCCGAGATCGAGGCCCGCTTCGCCGACTTCCGCGAGGAAGGCCGGCGCCTCCGCCAGATGCTCACGGAGTCGGATCCCAAGGCCGGGCAGGCTTTCGGGAACGCCGCCCAGAGTCCCGACTATCGCGCGCTCACCGAGCGCCGTCACGAGCTCGAGCGCAACTGGGCCTCGGCCACCGACGCCGAGAAGGGGGCGATCCTCGCCGAGATGAACGCCATCCGCGAACGCACCACGGGGATGGTCATGACGGAACTGGCGAAGCTGAACGCCGCCCCGGCCGCGCCGGTCACCACCTTGCAGCGGACCGAGCCTGGTCGCTTGAGCCTCGGGACGGACGCCGCCCCGAACGGCCAGCCCGCGGCCCCGCCGGCGCCGGTGGTCATCATGTGACCGCGGGCTCCCGCCCGCCCGCCAGTCAACCCTTGCCCCGCCCGTTTCCGTCCATACGCAAGAGGGCGTGAATTCCTCGGAGCAACTCTTCCAGCGCGCCCTCGCGATGATCCCGGGTGGCGTCAATTCCCCGGTCCGCGCCTTCCGTTCGGTCGGCGGCACGCCCTTCTTCACGAAATCCGCGAACGGCGCCCGCCTGACCACCGCCGACGGCCAGGAACTCGTCGACTTCGTGCTCACCTGGGGCCCGGCCATCCACGGTCATAACGACCCGGACATCCGCGCCGCCATCCGCGAGGCCCTCGACCGCGGCACCAGCTTCGGCACCCCGAACCCCCTCGAGGTCGAGATGGCCGAGCTCATCCTCGCCTGCGTCCCCGCCGTCAAGAAGGTCCGCATGACCAACAGCGGCACCGAGGCCACCATGTCCGCCATCCGCCTCGCGCGCGGTTTCACCGGTCGTCCGAAGATCGTCAAGTTCTCGGGCTGCTACCACGGCCACGTCGACTCGCTCCTGGTCAAGGCCGGCTCCGGCGCGCTCACGCAGGGCAATCCCGATTCCGCCGGCGTCACCCCCGGCACCGCGGCCGACACCCTGGTCGCCGAATACAACAACCTCCCGGCGCTCGCCGCGCTCTTCGAGGCCAACGCTGGCCAGGTCGCCGGCCTCATCGTCGAACCTTTCCCGGCCAACGTCGGCCTCATCCTGCCGGACGCCGGTTTCCTCGCCGGGCTCCGCGAGCTCTGCACGAAGCACGGCGCCGTGCTCATCTTCGACGAGGTGATGACGGGCTTCCGCCTCTCCCTCGCGGGCACGCAAGGCCTGCATGACGTCGTCCCGGACCTCGTCTGCCTGGGCAAGATCATCGGCGGCGGCCTGCCGGTCGGCGCCTTCGGCGGCAAGGCCGAGATCATGGACAAGCTCGCCCCGCTCGGCCCGGTCTATCAGGCCGGCACTCTCTCCGGCAACCCGCTCGCCATGGCCGCCGGCCTCGCGGCGGTCCGCAAGCTGAAGGCCCTGGACCCGTACGCGAGGCTCGACGTCCTCGGCCGTCGCGTCCGCGACACGCTCCTCGCCGCCGCGCAGGCCAAGGGTATCCCGCTGCAGGTGCCCCAGGTCGGCTCGATGTTCTCGCTCTACTTCAACGCCCAGAAAGTGCGGAACTACGACCAGGCCATCGCCTCGAACGGCGACCTGTATCGCCAGGTGTTCCGCACCGCGCTCGACCGGGGCGTCTACCTCGCCCCTTCGCCCTACGAGACCGCCTTCCTGTCGACCGCCCACGAGGGCCGGGACATCGACCGGGCCTGCGAGGTCCTCGACGCCGCCGTGCGCGCCCTCTGATCATGAAGCTCGCGTTCATCGGGGCGGGACGGATGGCCGGCGCCATGGTGCGCGGGCTGCTGCGCTCCCAAGCCTGCCAGCCGGCGGACATCGCCCTGATCGGCGGCGCCGGCGCCACCGCGGCGAACCTCGCGCGCGAGACGGGTGTGCGGCTCGCGACCTCGGCGGCCGACCTCCTCGCGGGCGCCGACGCCGTCGTGGTGGCCTGCAAGCCGCAGGTCTTCCTCAAGCTCGACCCTTCCTTCGGCCCGCCCGCCGCCGGCAAGCTGGTGCTCTCCGTCCTGGCCGGGACGCGGCTCGAGAAACTGGGCGCTTTCTTCCCGGGCGCCCGCGCGCTCGCCCGCGCGATGCCCAACACCCCGGGCGCGGTCGGTCAGGGCATCACCGCCCTCTGCTCCGCGCAGGCGTTGACGCCGGCCGACGCCGCGACGGTGCAGGCGATCCTCTCCGGTCTGGGCGCCGTCGTCGCGGTGCCCGAGCCGATGTTCGAC
>JBEGOO010000131.1:0-10952 GCA_041182045.1 Verrucomicrobiota bacterium | reverse complement strand
GCGGCGAGACCCTCGCCCCGAAGGTCTACCCGCACACCATCAACTTCAACCTCATCCCCCAGGTCGATTCGTTCCTCGAGGATGGCTACACCAAGGAGGAGATGAAGATGCTCAACGAAGGCCGCAAGATCATGAGCCTCCCGGACCTCAAGGTGACCACGACCTGCGTCCGCGTCCCGGTCTTCCGCGCCCACTCCATCGCGATCAGCGCGGAGTTCGAGCGCCCGGTGGACCTCGCCGCGGCCCGCGCGGCCATCGCCGCCTTCCCCGGCGCCGAGCTCTGCGACGACCCGGCGAACAAGAAGTACCCGATGCCCCTCGACTACGCCGGCAAGGAGAAGTGCGGCGTGGGTCGCCTGCGCAAGGACACCCTCTTCGACAACGGCCTCTCCCTCTGGGTGAGCGGCGACCAGCTCTGGAAGGGCGCGGCCCTCAACGCCATCCAGATCGCCGAGGCGCTGCACGCCCGCGGTCGCCTCGCCCGCCGCTGAGCCCGCCATGGCCCGGAGCAACGACCGCGCGCCGCGCCATGCGGACCTCCTCAAGCCGATCCGCCTGCTGGACGAGGCCGACATCCCCGGCCTGCTCGCGCAGCACAAGGATCCGCTGATCCTCGTCCTCGACGGCGTCCAGGACCCGCACAACCTCGGCGCCTGCCTCCGCTCGGCGGAGTGCGCCGGTTGCGCCTTCGTCGTCACCACCCGCAAGAATTCCTCCCCGGTCAACGACACCGTCCGCAAGGTCGCCGTCGGCGCCGCGGAGAGCCTGCCGATCGTCCAGGCGAACAACCTGCGCAACGCCTTGGTCAAACTGAAGGACGGCGGCGTCTGGATCGCCGGCACGAGCGACCACAAGGCCAGCCAGTCCCTTTACCAGGCCAAGCTCACCGGTCCCCTCGCCATCGTCCTCGGCGCCGAGGGCGACGGCATCCGGCACCTGACCGCGGAGACCTGCGATTTCCTCCTGCGCATCCCGATGCTCGGCCAGGTCCCGTGCCTCAACGTCTCGGTCTCGGCCGGCGTCTGCCTCTTCGAGGCGTTGCGGCAGCGCGGGCATCGCTGAGGACAAAAAGTCTTTACCCAAGGCCCTCCCCGCCCTTGGATTGCCGTGTTCGGTCGGCCGGATAGCTCAATGGTAGAGCAGTTGACTTTTAATCAATTGGTTCCGGGTTCGAGTCCCGGTCCGGCCACCCCGAACAAGCCGTTTGGCGCCTCCCGCGAGGAGGTCATCTTTGTCTTTCTTTGCGCTTGAAAAGGGGCGACCAACTTGCACTTATCCCTGTCTCGCTGTCGGCTGGATAGCTCAATGGTAGAGCAGTTGACTCTTAATCAATTGGTTCGGGGTTCAAGTCCCCGTCCAGCCACCAGCGAGACACTTTCGACCTGCCGGCTCGCCGGCGGTCAAGCCGTCCCGGCCTGGCGACGGCGCCGATACCGCTCGGCCATGTAGACCGAGTGGCAGCCGCGGCAGTAGCTGTGATGGGTCTGGCTGGATTTGATCCAGTGGAAGGTCTGCAACGGGAACCGCTGGGCGCAGAGCGCGCACTCCTTCGTGGCGGCGACCGCGGCCTGGCTCCGGTGGCGGCCGCTCCGGCGGACCCGCGCGGTCAGGCAGGGTCGGCAATAGGGATGGAGGAGCCCGTCCGCCTGCAGGACCGGGAAACTCTCCGGGGACTTCGGCTTACGGCAGCAATGGCAGGTGCGTTTCGCGAGGGTCGTCATAGCGGGAATAGGACGAAGCCAACCCTCCGACTCGGCAAGGGTTGGCTCGTGAGGTTGATTGCTTAGGTGCAATCCCCTATTCGACCGTGACCGACTTCGCCAGGTTGCGCGGCTGATCGATGGCGCAACCGCGGAGCCGGGCCACGTGATACGCCAACAACTGCAACGCCACCGCCGCGGGGATGGTCGCGACCAGCGGGTCGCAGTCGGGGATCCACAGGACGTCGTCCGCGCCGGGCATCGCCTCGCCTTCGGTCGCCACCGCGAGGATGCGCGCGCCCCGGGCGCGACACTCCTCGGCGTTGCCGAGCACCTTGTCGCGCACCGGCGAACGGTTGGCGAGCACCACGACGGGCGTGCCCGGGGTCAGGAGCGCGATCGGCCCATGCTTCAACTCGGCGGCATGATAACCCTCGGCATGGATGTAGGAGATCTCCTTGAGCTTCAAGGCGCCCTCGAGCGCGACGGCGTGCATCGGGCCGCGACCCAGGTAGAAGGCGTGTTCCTGGCCGACGAACCGGGCGGCGACCGCGGCGATCTCGGCCTCGCGGGCCAGCACGGCCCCCACCAGTTCCGGCAGGCGGGCCAGCTCGCGGGCCAGCTCGGCGCCGCGTTCGCGGGAGAGGCGGCGTCCCCGGCCGAGGCGCAGGGCCATCAGCAACAACACGGCGACCTGGCAGGTGAAGGCCTTGGTGGAGGCCACCGAGATCTCGGGCCCGGCGTGCAGGTAGACGCCCCGGCCGGTCTCGCGCGCGATGGTCGAGCCGACGACATTGACGAGCCCGAGCACCAAGGCGCCCTTGTCGCGGGCCTCGCGCACCGCGGCCAAGGTGTCGGCCGTCTCGCCCGACTGCGAGATCGCGACGACCAGGTCCGAGGGGTCGACCAAGGGGTTGCGATAACGGAACTCGGCCGCCTGCTGGACGCCGGCGGGCACGCCCGCGAGGTCGCAGAACGCGTGTTCGCCGACCTGCCCGGCGTGCAAGGAGGTGCCGCAACCGAGCAGGACGATGCGCCGGATCTCCGCGAGGTCACGTGGCGAGGCGCCCATCCCGGCGAGGATGGCCGTGCCGTTCGCCGGGTCCAGACGGCCGCGCAGCGCGTTGCGCAGGGCCTCGGGCTGTTCATGGATCTCCTTGAGCATGAAATGCTCGTAGCCGCCCTTCTCCACGGCCTCCGCCGCGAAGCCGAGCTCGCCGACCGCCCGGTCGATGCGGGTCGCGTCGAGGTCGAGGATGTCGACGTGGTCGGCCGTCACGCGGGCGACGTCGCCGTCGTCCAGGTAGATGACGCGACGCGTATGCGCGATGATGGCGGCGGGGTCGGAGGCGACGAGGCACTCCCCTTCCCCGACGCCGATGACCAGCGGGCTGCCCTTGCGGGCGGCGACGATGACGCCGGGTTCGTCGCGCGCGAGCACGGCGATGCCGTAGGCGCCCTCGACCTGGCGCAAGGCCGCGATCACGGCGGCGCGGAGGTCGCCCCGATGGTGTTCGCCGATCAACCGGGCCAGCGCCTCGGTGTCGGTCTCGGAGACGAACACGTGGCCCTTGGCCTCCAACCGGGCGCGGATCGCGCGGTAGTTCTCGATGATGCCGTTATGGACCAAGGCGATCGCGCCGCCCTCGGCGAAGTGCGGGTGCGCGTTGGGCTCGGTCGGGGCGCCATGGGTCGCCCAACGGGTGTGGGCGATGCCCGTGCGCGGCTCGGCCTGCTCCGCCGTCGTCCAGGTGGACCGGGTCTTCTCGGCGAGGGTGGCGACCTTGCCGACGGACTTCAGGGCGACGAGCCCGTCGGCGCCCTGCAGGGCCAGGCCGGCGGAGTCGTAACCGCGGTACTCGAGGCGTTTGAGGCCGCCGAGGAGGATGGGGATGGCGGGCGCGCCGCCGACGTAGCCGATGATGCCGCACATGGTCTCAGGGGAGGAGGTCGCGCTGGACGATGTCGCCCGGGCGGGTGCTCGTGCCGGCCGCGAGCTTGCGGCCGGGGTAGATCGAGGTGTGGATGCCGGTGTGGACGCCGTCGCCGACCACCGCGCCGAACTTGCGGCGACCGGTGTCGACCAGTTCGCCCGCCACGAGCGTCCGATGGTTGCGTCCATCGTGGCGCAGGTTGGAGGTCAAGGTGCCGGCGCCGAAGTTGACCTTCCGTCCGAGGATGGAGTCGCCCACGTAGGACAGGTGGCCGACGTTCGTCCCCTCGAGCAGGATGGAGTTCTTGATCTCGACGGCCTGGCCGACGTGGCAGCGGTCGCCGATGGTGGTCGCGCCGCGCAGGTAGCAGTTCGGCCCGATCTTGCAGTCCTCGCCGATGATGACGTCGCCCTCGATCACCACGCCGGGCAGGATCCGGGTACCCCGCCCGACCTGCAGGCGTCCGTCCACGTAGAGCGAAGGATGGACCTCGGTCGCGCGCGGGTAATCGGTCTGGGCCTTGAGGTGGTGTTCGTTGGCCCGCAGCAGATCCCAGGAACGGGCGACCGCGAAGGAGTTCACGGCCGGTCGGGCGGCGCCCCTCGCGCCGACCCGGCGGACCAGCGTCCCGCCCTCGGCGCCCGTCAGGGTCGCGTCATCCGAGCGCACGAAGGCGCGCAGCTCCTCGGCGTCGAGGTAAGCCAGGCCATCGACCTCGTACGTCGCCGGGCCCGACGACGCCTCGGCCAGGTCGGCGGCCGCCAACGCCGCGCGTTGCCGGTCGGCCAGCGGACGGTTGCCGACCACGAGGTGGGCCAGCGTGAGCGGCGCGAGGCCGGGCGGCAGGCTCGGCGGAAGGAGTCGGAAGGTCCCCATGTCAGGCGAGCTCCTGTTCGATGACGGCGCGCAGGCGGGCCGACCACGCCTCGACGACGGCGGCTTCGCGATGCTCGACGAGGATGCGCACCTTGTGCTCGGTGCCGGAGTAGCGGATCAGGTGCCGCCCCAGCGGACCGAAGGCCGCGTCCGCCTCGCGCAACACCGCTTGGAGACGCGGCAACGACTCGAGCGGGGGCTTGGCCCGGACCTTGAGGTTCACGAGGCTCTGCGGGTACTCGCGCATCACCTGGGCCAGGACCGAGAGCGGTTGTCCCCGTCGCTTCATGATCCGGAGCACCTGCAACGCGCTCAGGATCCCGTCGCCCGTCGTCGCATGGTCGGCGAAGATCAGGTGGCCGGAGTTCTCCCCGCCGAACGAATAGCCGCGGGCGCGCAGCGCCTCGATGACGTGGCGATCGCCCACCGCGGTCGTCAGCACGGCGATGCCCGCCGCCCGGAGCGCCTCATGCAGGCCGAGGTTGCTCATCACCGTGCAGGCCATCGTCGCCCCGCGCAGCTGGCCCTCCTCCATCAACGCCAGCGCGCACAACGTCAGGATCCGGTCCCCCGACACCGTCGCGCCCGTCTCGTCGGTGAAGATCACGCGGTCGGCGTCCCCGTCGAACGAGATCCCGAGGTCGGCGCCCTGCTCGCGGACGACCCGCCCCGCGTGCTCCGGGTGCAGCGCCCCGCAACCTTCGTTGATGTTCAAGCCATCCGGCTCCACGCCGAGCTTCACGACCTTGGCCCCGAGCTCCTTGAAGATCAGCGGGGCGAGGAGGTAGGCGGCGCCATGGCCGCAATCCACCACGATCTTCAGGCCCGCCAGGTCGCCCGCGCCGACGCTCTGCTTGGCGTATTCGATGTAGCGGCCGCGCGCGTCGTCGATGCGCGTCGCCTTGCCGATCTTGTCCGGACTCACGCCCGTCACCGGCGTCGCCGCGAGGATCTCCTGCTCGATCGCGAGTTCCAGCGCGTCGGACAGCTTGTAACCATCGGGCCCGAAGATCTTGAGGCCGTTGTCCTCGTAGGGATTGTGGGACGCCGTGAGCATGATGCCCGCGCCGCAACCCATCGACTTCGTCAGGTGCGCCACACCCGGCGTCGGCATCGGCCCCACCAGGAAGACATCCATCCCGCTGGAGACCAACCCGCTGGTCAGCGCGGTCTCGAGCATGTAGCCGGAGATGCGGGTGTCCTTGCCGATGATCACCCGGTTGTGGTTCGCCCCGTTGGACTTCAGGACCCGGGAGATGGCCTGGCCGGTGCGGAGGGCGATTTCCGGGGTGATCGGGTATTCGTTCGCTTTCCCGCGAATACCATCGGTGCCGAAGAGTCGGGTGGTCATGGGCCAATTCGACCTCTACCCCTGCTTTTCTCAAGTTTAAATGCACGAAATCTATCTTATATGATAGATATGATTAAAACGGTCGAATAATGGCCGTTTTGAGTCCATCGGGCATTTCGGAGTGCCGTTGGGGCGGGAACTGGTCAAATACCGCTTATGAAACCCTGGGCCCTGCTCCTGCTCACCTCGGCCGGTTTGTTCGCCGCGGAGGAAGCCCCTCGCCCGGCCCAGGGGTTCACCCGGATCATCCCAGCCTTCCCCGTCGCCCGCCGGCAGCAACGCGTGCTCCTGGCCGAGGCCGCCGAAGCGCAACGGCTGGGGTTGGGCTCGAAGGACATCCTCGTCGTGCGCGCCGCCGGCCAGACTTATCCCGTGCAATGGGATGAACGGTCGAAGGAGCCTTACTTCGTCCTGCCTTATCAGGCCAAGGAGCAAGCCGTGGAGATCCAGCTCGAGCCGGTGGAGTCGTGGCAACCGGACCGCGCGGTGGAACATGCCTACGTCGACGACCACTTCTGGATGACGACGGTCGAAGGCGCCGCCTCGAAGCGTCTCTTCGGGTTCCAGCATGACGAAGCCCTGCCGCCCGGCATCAAGCCGGTCTATCGTCGCGGCGGCTTCATCCACCCGGTGCTCACGCCCGCCGGCGAGGTCATCTCGGGTAGCTTCGCGCCCGACCACGCGCATCATCACGGCATCTGGACCGCTTGGTCGCACACCGCCTTCCAAGGGCGCAAACCGGACTTCTGGAACGTGCACGAGGAGACCGGCCGCGTCGACTACGTGGGCCTCGGCAACCGCTGGATCGGCTGGGTGGACTCGGGCTTCCACGCGCGGATGCGCAGCCTCGACACGAAGGCGGAGCCGCCCGTCGAAGTCCTGGCGGAGACCTGGAAGGTCACGACGTTCGTGCCGCGGGCCGACCAGCCGATGAACATCTTCGAGCTCGAGACGAGCCAGCGGAACGTCGCAAAGGACGCGCTCGAGCTGACGAAACACATCTACGGCGGGCTGGGCTACCGCGGGCTGGCGACCTGGACCGCCACCGCGCCCCTGACCTTCCTCACCTCGGAGGGCCAGGTCGGCCGCAAGGCGGGCGATGGTCAGCGCGTGCGCTGGTTCTGTTTCGGCGGCCCGACGGAACATGGTCGCGGGGGCATCGCCATCCTGGGGCATCCGACGAATCCGAACGCGCCGCAGTGGACGCGCTTCAACCCGAAGGACCCGTTCGTGGCGTTCACGCCGGTGCATGACGGCTCCCTCACGGTCAAGCCCGACGAGACCTTGACGCAGCGTTTCCGCTTCCTGGTCTACGACGGGGAGCCGGATGCTCAGGTCATCGAGGAGCATTGGCAAGGTTTCGCCCACCCGGCCCGCGCGGTCGCGAAGTGATCGCCAAAAGCCATCGTAAGCCAAACACCCCAAGGGTTGTCGTGGACAGGAACCTCTCCGGGGTTTGAATGGTCTCACCCCCATGCCTCGCCGTCGGCCCTTCCTCGCCCTCCCCCTGCTGTGCGCCGTCCTCGCGGCCGCGGAGCCGGTCGATTTCAACCGCGACGTCCGGCCCATCCTTTCCGACCGTTGTTTCGGTTGCCACGGCCCGGACGCGAACAAAGGGCGCAAGGCGGGCCTGCGTCTCGATGAGTTCGAGGGCGCGACGAAGAAGCTGAAGAGCGGCGAGATCGCGATCGTGCCGGGAGACCTCGCGAAAAGCGCGATGGTCGCGCGCCTCAACGCGACGGCCGAGGACGAGATCATGCCGCCGCCCGAGCTGCATCGGCCGTTGTCGCCCGCCGAGAAAGCCATCCTCACGCGATGGATCAAGGAGGGCGCCCGCTACGCGCCGCACTGGGCCTTCGTGAGCCCGCGCAGCCATCCCGTCCCGCCGGTGACGACGACGGCCTGGGTCCGCGACCCGCTGGATGCCTTCATCCTCGCGAAGGCCGAGCAAGCTGGCCTGACGCCGAACGCCCCCGCCGAGAAGGCGGTGCTGCTGCGCCGCGTCTCCCTCGCGCTCACGGGCTTGCCGCCGACGACGGCCGAGGTGGATGCCTTCCTGGCGGACAACGCGCCCGACGCTTATGAGAAGCGGGTCGACGCCCTGTTGGCTTCCCCGCGCTACGGTGAGCATCTGGCGGTGGCTTGGCTGGACCTGGCCCGCTACGCCGACACGTGGGGCTACACCGGGGACAACCCGATGTTCGCCTGGCCCTGGCGGGACTGGGTGCTGAAGGCCTTCAACGAGAACAAGCCCTACGATCGTTTCCTGACCGAGCAGCTCGCCGGGGACCTGCTGCCCGGGGCGACGCAGGACCAACGGGTGGCGACGGCGTTCAACCGTCTGCACCGCATGACTTTCGAGGGCGGTTCTATCGCCGAGGAATTCCGCATCGACGGCATCAATGACCGCGTGAGCACCGCCGGTTACGCCTTCATGGGCCTGACGCTCGAGTGCTCGCGATGCCACGACCACAAGTACGACCCGATCTCGCAGCGCGACTACTTCTCCTTGGCCGCCATGTTCGGCGACCAGAACGAGAACGGCCTGCTCTCCTTTCACGGCGAGGTCCCGCCGCCGTTCGTGCGGCTGTACAAATCCGAGGAGGACCGCGTGAAGGAACAACGCCTGCGGGCCGCGGTCTCGACCGCGGAACAGGCCGTCGCCGCCCTGCCCTTGCCCGCCGCGGTCGCCGCGCCCATCGTCGCCCCGGCGCCGGTCGTCCACCTTCCGCTCGAGGCCTTCACCAAGACCGGCGTCGACAACGCCGTGGCCGGAGGCAAGCCCGCGAAGTTCGAGCGCCGCGCCTCGGCGGAGGACCTGCGGCTCGTCCCGGGCGTCCAAGGCCAGGCGGTGCAGTTCGACGGCGACGCCGGCTTCATCCTGCCCGAGTTCAAGTCGCTGGGTCGGTTCGACGCCTTCACGTTCTCGGCCTTCCTGCGGTTGGGCGAGCGGAACGCCCGCGCGACGGTCCTTCATTCGACCGGGTTCTACACCGGCGACGGCGACGCCACCGGCGTGGAGCTGCTGGTCGACCACGGCAAGCTCCGCTGGAGCGTGATCCACCTCTGGCCCAACAGCGCCGCCTCGATCGAGACCACCGCCGAGCTGCCGGTCGGCGCCTGGCGTCGGGTCACCGCCACTTACGACGGCTCCTCGCGGGCCGCCGGCCTCCAACTCTACCTGGATGGCCGCCCCGTGCCGACCACGGTGGTCCGCGACACGCTCCACGCGAAACCGCGCGACAACGCGCTCGAGATCGGCTCGCGTTCCCGGGACGCCGGCTTCCGCAACGGCTCGCTCGACGAGATCAAACTCTGGCGGCAGGCCCTGACCGCCGCGGAGGTCGCGGCCCTGCAGGGGCTCGACCCCGCCACGTTGCCCGAGGCGGAGCGCCGCGAGCACGCCCGCCAACGACTCGACCCGGCCTACGCCGCCGCCTGGAAGAACCTCCAGCAGGCCCGCCGCGACCTCGCCGCGCACCAGGAAACCGCGCCGGCCTTCTTCGCCATGGAGCACTCGGACCTCGCGCCGAAGGCCTACGTCCTCACCCGGGGTGAATACGACAAACCCGACCTCAAGCAACCGTGCGAGCCGGGCGCGCCGACGCGGGTCTTCGGCTGGTCCGACTCGTTGCCGCGCAATCGTCTGGGCCTGGCGCGCTGGCTGACCGACCCCGCGCACCCGCTGACTTCGCGCGTCATGGTCAACCGGCTGTGGGCGCAGGTCTTCGGCGCCGGGCTCGTCCCGTCCAGCGAGAACCTCGGGCTGCAGGGCGACGCCCCGACCCATCCCGAGCTGCTCGACACCTTGGCCGTCGATTATGTGCGCGGCGGCTGGGACACGAAGGCCCTGCTGCGCCGGCTCGTCCTGAGCGCGACCTTCCGCCAGTCTTCCACGCCCACGGCCGCGGCCCGCGAGAAGGACCCCGCCAATCGCTGGCTGGCCCGCGGTCCGGTGCTGCGCCTGACCTCCGAGATGGTGCGCGACCAAGCCCTCCTCGCGGCCGGCGCGCTCGTCGAGAAGGTCGGCGGCGCCAGCGTCCCGGAATCCGCCAACCGCCGCAGCGTCTACACCTACCGCAAGCGCACCGCCCCGCCGGACAGCATGCTGATCTTCGACGCGGGTTCCCGTGAGGTGTGCCAGCCGAAGCGCCTGAACACCAACACGCCGCTGCAGGCGCTCGTGCTGCTGAACAACCCCGGCTTCGTGCAGGCGGCGACGCAGCTGGCGGCCCGCGTGAGCAAGGAAGCCACGGAACCGGCGCAGCGGATCGCGCTCGCCTTCCGGCACGTCTGCGCGCGCGCGCCGCGGCCGGCGGAACTCGCGGCGCTGACCGAGCTCTACGCCCAACGTCAGGCCGACCCGACTCCGACCGTCAAGCCGCCCGCCGAGCCGAAGCCCGACCCGAAAGGCAAGCGCGCGGCGAGCCCGCCCGCCAAGACGCCGACGGATCCGACCTTGGCCGCGCTGACCCTCGTCTGCTCCACCATCCTGGCGAGCGACGCCGCCGTCACCTCCCGCTGACCCCATGAGCTCCCCCCTTCCCAGTTACGACGGCCTCATGCACCACACCCGTCGGCATTTCCTCGGCGCGTCCGCGCTCGGGCTGGGCGCCCTGGCGATGCGCGGCATCCTGGGCGACGCCCAAGCGGCGGCCCTGCCGAAAGGCACGCACTTCCCGGCCAAGGCCAAGCGCGTCATCTACCTCTTCCAGGCGGGCGGTCCGTCGCAGTTCGAGACCCTCGACCCCAAGCCGCTGCTCCGCGAGAAGCACCTGCAGCCTTTGCCCGACTCCGTCCGCCAGGGCCAGCGCCTGACCGGCATGAGCGGCTACCAGGCCACGCTCCCGCTCGCGGGTTCGTTCACCGCCTTCAAGAAATACGGGAAGTCCGGCGTGGAATACAGCGACCTCCTCGGCCACACCGGCGAGGTCGCGGACGACCTCTGCGTCATCCGTTCGATGCACACGGAGGCGATCAACCACGACCCGGCCATCACCTTCTTCTGCACCGGCAACCAGGTGGCCGGTCGTCCGTCGATGGGCGCCTGGGCTTCCTACGGGCTCGGCAGCATGAACGAGAACCTGCCGG
>JBEGOO010000130.1:0-5533 GCA_041182045.1 Verrucomicrobiota bacterium | reverse complement strand
GTCGCCGGTGTAGCGCTTATCGCCGAGCCATTCCGTTTCCGGACCCCAGTAGATGTCTTCCTGCGGTTCCCAGACGTCGGGGCGGCCGCCGGCGAAGCCGAAGGTCTTGAAGCCCATCGTCTCGAGGGCGACGTTGCCGGTGAGGACCATCAGGTCGGCCCAGGAGATTTTCTGGCCGTACTTCTGCTTGATCGGCCAGAGCAGGCGGCGCGCCTTGTCGAGGTTGGCGTTGTCCGGCCAGCTGTTCAGCGGGGCGAAGCGCAGCGTGCCGTAACCGGCGCCGCCACGGCCATCGGTGACGCGGTAGGTGCCGGCGCTATGCCAGGCCATGCGGATGAAGAAGGGGCCGTAGTGACCGTAGTCGGCCGGCCACCATTCCTGCGACTCGGTCATCAGGGCGGCGAGGTCCTTGCGCAAGGCCTCGAGGTCGAGCTTCTTGAATTCTTCCGCGTAGTTGAAGCCCGGGGCGAGCGGGTCGCTCTTCGCGGAGTTCTGGCGGAGGATGTTCAAGTTGAGCTGATTCGGCCACCAATCGCCGTTGTTCATCGCGGCGGCGGCGGTGTGGCGGTTCTGCGGGGCCAGGTGGCCCATCACGGGGCATTTGGAGAGGTCGGACATGTTGTTTGGAGGATGTGAGGAATGGAGGATGGGAGGATGAAGAAGGTTTTAGCGGTTAGCGGTTGGCGGTTTGATCCATGCGCTCGGGGATGCTGCGGGTGCGGAAAACCAAGGATGAAAAAGGAAGGACGACGTTAGGAACGTTTGCTCTTTTGGCAGGCGGGGCAGGTGCCCCAGTAGATCACCTCGGCTTCGTCGATCTTGAAGCCGTGGTGCGTGTGGGCCTTGAGGCACGGGGCTTCGCCGACGGCGCAGCAGACGTCCTCGGTGCGGCCGCAGGAACGGCAGACGAGGTGGTGGTGGTTGTCGCCGATGCGGTCCTCGTAGCGGGCCGGGGAGTCCGCCGGCTGGATGCGCCGGAGGATGCCTTTGTCCGTCAGGACGCCCAGGACGTTGTAGACCGATTGACGGGAGATGGCGCCGATATCGTCGCGCACCCGCTCGGCCAGGTCGTCGGCGGTGGCGTGGGGGTGGCGCGAAACGGCCCGGAGGACGGCGAGACGTTGGGCCGTCACGGGGAGGTCGTGCTCGCGGAGCGTCGCTGCCGGGTCGCGCATGGAGATGAACAAGATAAAGATTTAGACTTTGTCAAAACAAAGCCCGCGATGGTCAGGTCCAAGGCGGTCCTAGCCGGCGATCAACCAGACCGCGGCGAAGGCGGTGAGCCAGGCGAGCGTGCTCTCGAAGGCGTCCTGCTTGATCCGCTTGAGGATCTGCCAGCCGAGCACGATGCCCAGGAGCACCCCGGGCAGCAGGATGAGGTTCGTCCAGAGCGACGGCTCCGTGATGATGCCCGCGCTCCGGCTGAAGGGGAGTTTGAAGAGGTTGATGAAGAGGAAGAAACGGCAGAACACCCCGAGGTGCTCCTTTTTCTCGAGCCGCTGGGACAGGAGGAAGACCGTCATCACCGGCCCGGCCGCGTTGGCCAGCATCGTCACCGTGCCGGAGAGGAAGCCCATCCCCCAGGAGAAGGTCCGGTGGCGCGTGAGCTCGAGCAACTGTTCCCGGCGGGCCCGCAGCACGACGTTGAAGCCGAGCAGGCCGAGGATGATCCAGCCGATCGTCACGCGGGCCACGTTGTTGTCGATGCGGTCCAGCAGCCACCAGCCGAGCACGACGCCGGCGATCGCGGGCGGGATCATCGGCAGGATCTGGCGCCAGCTGCCACCCTTGCGGTTGAGCAGGAAGCCCAGGAAGTCGGCGACGATGAGCATCGGCAGGACGATGCCGACGGAGGCTTTCGCGCCGAAGATCTTCGCCATGAGCACCACGTTCAGCGTGGCCGTGCCCGCGAGGCCCGACTTGGACAGCCCGATGCAGGCCGCCCCGAGGAGGGCCAGCAGCAGGATCCAGCCGTCGGCGGGCAGCAAGGTGTGGGCGGAGATCCAGTCCATCGCGTCAGCGGGCCGGATCCGTGTCGAAGACCAGCACCTCGAAAGGCTCCAGCGTCACCGGGACCTTCGCGCCGGCGGCGAGCCTCAGCGCGCGGACCCGTTGGTCGGCGTAGGGGGAACGCAGGTCGAACGCCGGCGCCGCCGTGCGGGTGGCCCTCGGCAGGTCGAACACCTCGTCCGCGTCCAACTCGATCGTCCGGGGCTGGTTGGCGGGGTTGCGGAGCATCAAGGTCGCCTGCCGCGGGTTCCAGGCCGCGTAGCCGTAGGGCTCCAGCTTGAGCGGGTCGCCGCCGACCCAATGGGCGTCGCGCAGCACGTCGGCATGGGCGTGGGCCCACTTCGCCGCGGCCGCCACCTGGTCCCAGGCTTCGGCCGTCATCATCGACGGGGTGAGGTAGAGTTCCTGGAGCGAGGCGCCGTTGGCGAAGTAGGAGCGCGCCTCGTGCTTCAGGTCGTCGCCCGCCTTGCCTACCTTCTCGCCCTGGAAGGCGCGGCCGTGCACGACGCCGTGGTGCATCGCGGAGTTGAGCGGGTAGAGCGGGGCGGCCTCCACGAAGAGCTTGCGCGCGTAGCCGTCGCGGAACGTCAGCCACTTCTCGCGATCGTCGCCCACGCCGGCCCAGCCGACGTCGGCGCTGCCGTTGCGCCAGGTCGCGTCGACGTGGTTGAGCCAGAACGGCGAGGGCCAGGTCCCGACCGTCACGTTGATGAACACCGCCGGGTCCTCTTTCCGGAGCTGGCGGGCCACGTCGAGCAGGGCCATGAAATGCGGGCTCACGCCGTCGCCCGCGCGATCCCACTTGAACGCGTTGACGCCGCCCTCGCGCATCAGCTGGCGACAGCGGTCGGCGAACCACTGCTTGTATTTCGGGTAGGAGAGGTCGAGTTTCGCGTCTTCGGGGATGAGCCCCAGTTTCCGCGCTTGCGCCGTGCGTTCCTTGTCGCCGCCGTAGCCGCCCAACGGCGAGATCCAGATGCCCAGGTGCGCCCCGAGCGGGTCCAGTTTGGCCTTGGTCGCGGCGAAGCCCCCCGGGAACTTGCGCTCGTGTTCCACCCAGAGGCCTTTCGACGGTTGGTCCCAGCCGTCGTCGACCAGATAGGATCGCACGGGCACGCCGCGCTTCTTCACGAGCTCGGTGTCGAAGGCCTGGACGACCTCGAGCATCTTCGGTTCGTCGACGCCGAAGCCGAGGTCGTACCAGCAGTTGTAGTGCAGGAAGGGGCTGCTGGGGCGGGCGCGCTCGCGTTCGACATAGCGGAGGAAGGCGCGGCGCAGCTGGCCGGCGGGGGCGACCCCGGTGACGGCGCCGAAAGCGTAGGTCTGGTCCGTCGCCAAGGTCAGCGTGCACGCGAAGGCCGAACGGGCGCCGGTGGCGTTCACGAGGTTGGCCGAGCCTGGCATCTCGACGCCGGCGAAGAAACCGGCCCCGGCCAGCGGGCTGCCCGGGCAGGCGCCGATCGTCCGCAATTCCGCCAGGCGCAGGTCGGTGAACTCCACGCCGTGCAAGGCGAACGGCTGGTCGCCCGCCGGGGCGAGCGTGAGCGTCTGGCGGAAGTAGTGCGAACCATCGCGCAGTTCCGCGCGCCAGCGGGCTTTGACGCCGCGCGGGGAGGTCAGGTCCGCCTCGAGCGCCTGCCCGTCGGCCAGCCGCGTCCGGCGCACGCCGCCGACCACGCTGAAAGTCGCGGCCGGCAGGTCGCCGGCGGGGAAGGGCGTCAGCTTCGGGGTGACGATCTTCTCGCCGGCGGCGGTCGTCAGGTTGAACGTCCCTCGGCTGTCGCGTACCCCGACGAGGATGAAGCGTCGGCCATCTTCCCAGATCACCGCGACGGCCGGGGACCAGGAAAGCGCGCTGTCGGTGCCGCGGTCGATGCGCGCGGAGAAACCGCGGGCGCCCTGGGCCCAGGGAAGTTCGCTGACGGCGGCGCGGTTCGCCGGGCCCTTGAAGCCGAAGCTCGTCTTGCCCGCCGGGGCCGGGTTGAGCTCGAGGATGCGGCCTTCGCCGATCGCCCCGGCCTCCCCGGTGTGATCCTTGGCCTGCGCCTTCAGGTTCATCTTGCCGACGCGGATCAGGCTGGGGTCGCCGGGGAAGTCGGCCCGAGGGTAGGCGGCGATTTCCTGCCAGCCCTTGCCCGCCTGGCCGACACGGACGACGACGCGGTCCTCCGCGAGGTTGACCTCGACCTGGTAGGTGCCGTCGTTCGGGGCCGTCGGCGCCGTGGTCAGGCGGAAGAGCTCCGCCCCGCGTTGCTCGATCTTGCGGCCATCGAGCTTGTTCGTGACGCTCAGCGGGAACAGGTGGCCCCGACGGAGTTCCCAGGTCGCCGCGAGGACCTGGTTCTCGAGCGTGAAGCTCGCCGCACCGAGGCTGGCCTGGGCCGGGCCGGGCGCCGGACCGGCGAAGTCGATGTCGGGGTTGGCCGCGCGCAGGCCGACCAGGGTGCAAAGCAGGAAAAGCAGGCGCATCGGGGTGGGGCATTACCATCCAGCCCCCGCGGGGGTGACAAACCGTTTCTCCCTCGTTGGGACGGTTAACAGGAGACCCCGGGATGTCTGGGACACCCCGGGGTCTTTAAATTGGTCGGGCTGGAGAGATTTGAACTCTCAGCCTCTGCTACCCGAAAGCAGCGCTCTACCAGATTGAGCCACAGCCCGACGCGAGGTTTGAGCAGAACCCATCCACGAACGGAGTTCAATCCAAATTGCACGGCCGGGGTCGGCCTCAAAAGCCATGGAATAATCGACTTTTAGAGGTTTTCATTCAAGGTCAGGGGGGTGTCCCTGACTCTTCGCCGCTCCCGGGAACGCGGCCATGCCGACCACGGCTGGCTCCGCACCTGGCATTCGTTCAGCTTCGCCGACTACCATGACCCCGCCCACATGGGGTTCCGCTCCCTGCGGGTCATCAACCAGGACATCATCGCGCCGGGGGTCGGCTTCCCGATGCACCCGCACCGCGACATGGAGATCTTCAGCTATGTGCTCAAGGGCGCGATCGAGCACCGGGACAGCCTCGGTAACCACGCCCAGGTCCGCCCCGGCCAGATCCAGGTCATGAGCGCCGGCACCGGCGTGCGTCACAGCGAGGTCAACCCCTCGGCGACCGAGCCGCTGCACTTGCTGCAGGTCTGGATCCTGCCCGACCGCGGCGGTCTCAAGCCCCGTTACGCCGAATGGACGCCCACCCCGGCGCAGCTGGCCTCGCCCAAGGTCTTGATCGTTTCGCAGGATGGCCGCGAAGGATCCGCGCACATCAGCCAGGACGCTTCCGTCTATCGGGTGAAGTCCGACGTCGCCACGACCGTCGCGCATACCCTCGCGGCCGGTCGGGGGCTCTGGTTCCAGTTGATCGAAGGTGAAGTCCAGGTTGGCGGCGTGAAGCTCGCGCCGGGCGACGCCGTCAGTTCCGAGGACGCCGGCGCCTTCGAGTTCCGGTCGGCCGGCCCCGTCGAAGCCCTCCTCTTCGACCTCGCCTGACCTTTCCCTGATCCCCACTCCCTAATTCTTAACGTCTAATCCC
>JBEGOO010000129.1:0-2507 GCA_041182045.1 Verrucomicrobiota bacterium | reverse complement strand
GGTCGCGCAGCGGCGAGCCGAGCTCGACCAGGCACATGCGGCAGTTGCCGGCGACCGGGAGCTTCGGGTGGTAGCAATAATGGGGGACTTCCTTCCCGATTTTGCCCAAGGCATCGACCAGATTGGCCCCGGCGGGGACCTGGTGATCGACGCCGTCGACGTTGATGGTGACCAAAGAAGGTTTGTTGTCCGTGACCATGGGTCTGGAAAGATGACCGCAAGTTAGGTCACCCCCCTCCTGCCGCAAGGGGAAAGGGGTTTTCGGCTTCCAACTGGGCGTTTTCAGGTCGGTCGTCGTCGATTTATCGACGGCCGGCCGGCTGGCCTAGCCGCTCGGTTCAAGGAAGACAGGCGCCCCTGCTTGGTTGGAGGTGGATAGGCGGAACTCGGAAACCGATGGAATCGATTTAAAATAATAAACGACAACGACTTAGGAATTATCTGTGTTTTAAGTGAACAAATATTCACTTAAAAATATGACTAAGTAGGGAAGGCCCGGTCCAAGTGCCCTCCCGGGTTCGGCGGTGGCCCGGGGATGCGCCGATCAGAACCTGCGGCGGTAGCCGAGTTCGAAGCCGGTGGTCTTCGTCGGTCCAGCCTTCTCGAACGAGAGGTTCAGGTAGTACGAGGACTGGGCGTCGGGGCTGAAGTTGAGCGAGGGCGCGAGGCGGAAGCCGGTGGGGTCCGCCACGTTGGCCCGGCTGGTCCACTCGACGCCGTCCGCGAAACTTCCGGTGAAGTCCACCGTCTTGCCGCCGCCGAGCTCGCGGTAGGCTTCGACGTCGAGCGAGAAACGCCAGCCGCGGCCTTCCTCCAGTCCCGACCAGTCCACGCCGGCGCCGAGCGTGGCGCGGGTGGAAGCGTAGGAGTAGCGGTTCACCTTCAGGGCGGCGAGGTCGCCCGTTTCCTGGAAGCCCTGACCGTTGACCTTGCTGGTATCGAGGCCGGCGTAGGGGCGGAAGGACAGGCCCTGGCCCATATCGCGCTGCGTGCCGACTCGCGCAAAGGCCCCGTAGGCGTCCGCGATCGGGCTGGCGGTCTCCGTGCCGAGGAAGGTCTTGCGGATGGCCTTGTTGTGCGAGGCTCCGAAGGTCGCGCCGGCATCGAGGAAGAGCTCGCCGACCGGGCTTGTCACGTGGCTGCTGACGAAGGCCGTGGCATGGTAGGCGTGCCCGTTGATCGAGCCGCCGCGCAACGGGGTGCTCCGGGCGTCCGAATAACTGAACGAGAAACCCGCCGAGGAGCCGGCGCCCACTTCCGTCATCATGCCGGCCATCCCGCCGCCCACGTTGGTGTTGAAGGTCGGGCGATCGGTGCCGGCGGTGGTGCGGAAGTTGCTGCCGGCTACCTGGAAGAAGCCTTGCAGGCCCTGGGCGAAGCTCGATCCGGCCAGATGACGAGGCTCGAGCAGGCGGTAGAGCGCCGCCGTCTGGTTGCGTTGACCGAGGGCCAGGGTGGCGGGAATCGCCGCGTAGTCGGCCGGTTCGAGGGAGGCCATCGCCGAGGCCAGCATCGGGTCGCCCATCGTCATCAGGCGGGCGACGAGCGGATCGAGGGCGCCCGGGACGTAGACCGTGCCGCCGAGTTCGAGCGGTTGGCCGGCGAGCGTGAGCGCCTTCTCCTGGACATAGCCGGTCAGGCCGAGGCCGACGCCGGGCTGGACGTAGCCGGAGGCCCCGCGGACCAGGTAGACGGCGTATTCGTTGGGTAAGTGGACGAGACCGTCGGCGTTGTGGACCAGGCCATCATACGCGGAGGCGGTGGCGCCGGCGTCCACGGCGGCCGGGCCGACGACCAGGTAGCGCGTTTCCGGGTCGAGGTTGACCACGGAGGCCGGCGCCGGGTTGATGAAGTAGGAGGAGACCAGCGAGGGGTCGGTGGCCGGCGTGCCGACGCCCTTGAAGAGCACGAAGCGGCGACCGTAGTCGGGGATCTCGCCGGTCGGGGTGTAGCGGGCGAGGGCGATCTCGCTGCCCGGCGCTGGGTTGAGGTTGGCTTTGCCGGTGAACTCGACCGTGTCGTTGTAGTAGCCGCCGATCTGCGGCAGTTTCGAGATCTCGAACGTCCCGCGGGAGGTCAGGTTGATGTCGGCGATCGAGAGCAGGCCGGGCGCGTTGCCCGGGGCGAGGACGCCGTAGCTCAGGAGCTGCGGCGAGGCGGTCAGCCAGAGCACGCCGCCTTCGTACGACATCGCCCAGCGGGTCGGGTCGCTCGTGCCGCCCGTCGAATCCGTGAAGTTGGCCAGGTCGTAGCTGAAGATGTCGGCCAGCGGGCTGGCGCCCTGCGCGAGGTTGCCGACCGTCGCGAAGGCGAAGTGGTTCAGCTTCATCGTGTCGAACCCGACGGCGTTGCCCGCGGCGACGTCGGTCGGGTGGGCGAGCGAGAAGATCCGGATCGTGATCGGGTTCGCGGCGGAGGCGCCGGAGACGTCGAGGGTCCCGGTGACGTGGAGCGAGTCGTAGTCCGTGCCGGCGACGGCGAGGGAGGCCGGTTTGCTCGTGCCGGCC
>JBEGOO010000128.1:0-3473 GCA_041182045.1 Verrucomicrobiota bacterium | reverse complement strand
GATGAGGATGAACTCCAGGGTCAGCATGCGGCCATGCTTGCGGGCGAAGGCCTTGGCGGCGGGGACCAGCTCCTCGAGCGGGAACTTGCGGTTGACCGGCATGATCTGGTTGCGGACCTCGTTGGTCGCGCCGTGCAGGCTGATGGCCAGGCGAAAGCCCAGCTCCTCCTCGGCCAGCTTCAGGATCTTGGGCACGACCCCGGAGGTGGAGATGGTGATGCGGCGGGCGCCGAAGCCGAAGCCCCACGGGGCGTTCACGATGCGCAGGGCGGCCAGCAGGTTGTCGTAGTTGGCCAGGGGCTCCCCCATCCCCATGACCACGATGTTATCGAAGGAAGCCAGCCCCTGGGCCGCCCGGACGGGGTCGGCCTGGTCCTCGATCCGACAGACCTGGACGAGCTGTGAGACGATCTCCCCGACGGAAAGGTCCCGCTTCCAGCCCTCCAGACCCGAAGCGCAGAACTTGCACCCATAGGCGCACCCGACCTGGGTGGAGATGCAGATGGTCCGGCGGGACTGCTCCTGCCCGACCCCCTCCATGGGGGCCCGGATGATGACGGTCTCGATCAGGGACCCGTCGCGGAGGCGCTGGAGGACCTTCTGGGTGACGTCCGAGGCGGTTTTCTTGCCGAGGACATCGGTGGCGCTGAAGTCGTACTGCTCGGCCAGCCAGGCCCGGAGGTTGGCCGGAAGGTTGGTCATGGCCTCCGCGGACCCCGCCCGGCGGGGGTAGAGCCACTCGAAGACCTGGCCGACCCGGTAACGGGGGTGCCCGGCCTCGACGAGGCGAGCCCCGAGGGTTTCCGGCGTTTCGCCGTGGATGGAGGGTTTTTCGGGCTTAAAGGCCATCAAGGTTGGTCGCGGCAAGGCAATCGGGACCGAAGACCGCAAAGCCTCCCGCCTTCCTGCTTGCAAGTGCGTTTTGTTATGCCCAAAACCCCTTTTTGCAATGAGCAACAAGGCCCCCAACCCACAAGGCGTTAAAAACAACTCTCTGCAGGACGCCATCAACCGGGTCGGCTCGGGTCAGGCCGCCTTCTGCCTCCACCAAGCCTGGGGGATCGGCGTCATCCGCGCCTATGACGAGGCCACCAAGCGCTTCACCGTGGACTTCCCCGAACAGGGCAAGAAGGGCCACGTGATGGACGCCGCCTTCTTCCTCGGCAAGATCGAGATCCTGAACCCCGCCAGCCTCGTCGCCTCGGCCTACGCCGATGAGACCAAGGAAAAGGTCGCCCAGCAGGTCGCCAACGACCCGGCCGGCCTCGTGAAGACCCTCCTGGCCGAATACCCCGAGGGCGAGTGCACTTCCTACGCGCTCGAGGCCAACCTCGACCGCATCCATTTCGCCTCCCTCGGCGCCGGCAAGGACCGCGCGGCCGCCTTCAAGGCCTGGTGGACCAAGGCCCGCGCCGCCATCCGCAAGGACCGCGCCATCCAGGTCCCCGAGAAGAAGGGCGGCCTCTACATCCTCCTCGAGGCCCCGGTCGACCTGGGCGAGGACCTCTTCGCCCAGTACGAGTCGGCCCCGAACTTCGAGCGCAAGCTCGCCCTGCTCGAGGAACTCGCCGAAAGCGCCTCCGCCGAGACCCGCTCCGCCGCGACCGAAGCCAACCTCGCCAAGGTCTCCGCCGACCTCGCCAAGGCCCTCGCCTCCGCCAGTCCCAACCGCCGCCGCGACCTCATCCCGGTGCTCCTGGGCGCCATCTGGAACCGCGACAAGTTCTTCCGCTCGGCCGTCGAGACCGTCGAGACCGTCAGCCCGACGGCGTCCGAGGTCATCGCGCTCTGCAACGAGTCCGACCTGGCCTTCGTCGCGCTGAACATCCCGCACACGACCGAGAAGATCCGCAGCCTGCTCGACCTCGTCCGCGCCCACCACGGCGACAACTGGGCCGACCGCGCCTTCGACCTGCTCCGCAACCGCGACATCGGCGGCACCAAGAGCGGCTCCGCCAAGCTGGTCTCCGAATCCATCTCCTACCTCTGCGACCAGGAGCTCTCCGCCGAGGTCGGCCAGCGCTTCGCGCAGTGGCTCGAGACCCGCGAGCTCCGCGCCCCGGTGATCATCTGGGTCATCAAGAACCGCGCCTCCAAGAAGTACGCCGACATCGTCGGCCGCCTCATCAACCCGACGCTCCTCGCCGCCATCCTCGGCTCCGTCGACACCGAGGCCCTTGAATCCAACTCCACCGCCCGCATCCCGCTCGCCAACGAGCTGGTGAAGGACAAGGAGCTGATCGCCGACATCCTCGCCCCCGCCGGCGGCCGCAAGGTCGACAGCGAGACGATCTACGACCTCACCCGCACGATGCTCAGCAGCCAGGGTTTCGACCAGATGACCAAGAAGTCCCTGATCGCCCGCCTCGCCAAGATCGACCCGAACGTCCAGCGCCTGGCCCAGTCCAAGCCGACCGACAACGAGGCCGAGGAGAAGGAGCTGTTCGTCTCCAAGCACAGCAAGGAGGAGAAGGACCGCGAGCTCCTCGACATCATCCAGAACAAGCTCCCCGCCGTGAAGGAAGCCATCCAGGTGGCCAAGGAACACGGCGACTTGCGCGAGAACTCCGAGTACAAGATGGCCCGCCAGGACCACGACACCTTGTCCGCCCGCCGCGCCGAGCTCGAGGGCCTGCTCAAGAAGGCCCGCGTCACCGACTTCACCGAGGCCCGCGCCGACGCCATCAGCATCGGCTCGACCGTCACCCTGCTCCGCGGGGCCGACCAGGTCGAGGTCACCTACGACATCCTGGGCGTCTGGGACGGCAAGCCGGAGGAGAACATCCTTTCCTACATCTCGCCCCTCGCGAAGCAGTTCCTCAACCAAAAGCTGGGCGAGACCTTCACGACGAACATCAACGGCAAGACCGAGACCTGGAAGGTCAAGGCCCTCAGCCGCTGGGTCGACAAGCGGAAGTAAGCCGCCCACCGCTCCCCCGAAGAAGCCCCGCCCCGCGGGGCTTCCTCTTTTGACAGGGACGCCGACATCCTCAACCTAGCCGCATGCCCGACCCTTGGGAATCCCTCCGCCTGCTGGCCGACCCGACCCGGGCCCGCGTGCTCTTCCTGCTCGCGAAGGGGGAGCTCTCGGTGGGCGAACTGCAGGAGATCCTCGGCATGCGCCAGTCGCGGATCTCGACGCACCTGGCCCTGCTCCGCAAGGCCGGCCTCGCGGAGGACCGGCGCGACGGCAAGCATTCCTACTACGCGCTGGCGCGCGGCCTCGGGGCCGGCGTGCAGAGCATCCTCGACGCGGCGGCCCGCGCCACCGAAGGCGAGGCCGACGCACGCGCCGACCAACGCGCGCTCCAGCGCATCGTCGAGAAACGCCGGCGCAAGGCCGAGCAGCACTTCAACCTCGTCGCCGACCGCCTGGGCAAGAACTACTGTCCTGGCCGCTCCTGGGAAGCCATCGGCCAGATGCTGCTCCTCCTGGCGCCCAAGGTGCGGATCGCCGACCTCGGGGCGGGCGA
>JBEGOO010000127.1:0-8326 GCA_041182045.1 Verrucomicrobiota bacterium | reverse complement strand
CTCTTCACCTCCGCGCGCCAGGGACTCGTCCCCGGCCGCTCCGGCTTCTGCACCGTCGCCCGTCACCGCGCGATGCCGGACCGGCTGGCGCAGCTGCTCGAGGCGATGGGCACGCCCCACGACCGCCCGGAAGGCGCCACGTTCACCTTCCGCGTCCTCGAGGCCGCCGGCCAGCATTGGTACGTGCTCTCGCGCTTCGTCGCGCGCGGGCTTGACTACACCCAACGCGACAACCGGCTCGCGCATCACCTCGTGTTCACGCAGGAGGAGGCGGCCCTGCTACCGCCTCCCGCCGCCCTCGCCTACCGCTGGGGCTCCTGGCGCGACGAATGGTCCGGCGAGCCCGCCTGGCTGGAAGGCGAGACCAAGCCGCTCGTCCTGAAGGCCGGACCGGCGCTCATCCCGGCCGCGTCCTGGCGCCAGCTGACCGGCACCGGCGCGAAAGCCGCCTGGCTGGTGAACGCCGCCGGCCCCGCCGACGCCGCGTTGCTGAACGCCCCGGACACCGAGACGACCTTGCGCCTGTTCGCCGAGTCCGCCGCCTTGCTCGGCAAGGCCGGCTGGGTGGCGACCTTCACGACCGACGTCGCGACGACCGGCGGCGACGGTTTCCGCTGGTGCGTCGGCACGGCCCCTGGCCACGACCCGATCGACCTCGCGACGGCGACCACCGCGCCGGCCCCGACCGGCGACCTCGCCCGCCAAGCCGCGATGGGCGTGCCGGCGACGGCGACCGCCGCCACCTCGTCCGCCCGACCGGCGAGCCCGGCCCGCCAACGCCCGGCCAAGTCCGGCGGGGATGGCGCCCCTTCGGTCGCGCTCATCGCCATCGTGGCGCTCGTCGTGGCCCTCGCCGGTTTCCTCGGCTGGAAGGTCCTCTCGTCGCCCGCCCCGACCCCGCCGCCCGTCGCCGTGACGCCCGTGGCCCCGGTCATCGACACCGCCAAGGCCGATGAGCTGATGAAGGCGAACCTCGCCTTGAAGGACATCGACGGCCTGATCGACCGCGAGGAGTTCGTCGCGGCGGCCAACCTGTGGTTCGAGACCGCGACCCTCTCCCCGGACTTCGCGACCAAGCACCGCACGCGCATCGTGCCGCGCATCACGGCGCGCTTCGCCGAGGTCGCCGCCGCCCGCCTGGCCGCGCGTCTGGACACGCTTCCGCCGGCCGCGGACGGCAAGGACGCCGCCGCGCTCGCGGCCGAGGCCAAGGACACCTTGCAGGTGGGCGCCCGGCTCGGCGCCGAGAAGGATGACGCGTGGCGCCAACTGGAGGCCATGGTGGCCCGCGCCGCCTTGGTCGCGTCGCTCGACGTCAGGCCGACGTTGCTGATCCCCGGCGTCTGGGAAACCGCGGACAACGGACCGACCGCCCCTTCGCAGGCCAACTTCAAACTGCCCGCCGAGGCGGCCGCCCGTATCACCAAGTTCCTCGAGTCGGCCGGCGTCGGCCCGAACAACTCGGTGAACCTCGAGCTGCGCCTCGCGCCCCTGGAGGGACTGCACGCCCGCGTCCCCCGGACCCGCCCGTTGCAGGCGGAACTGCGCCGCGGCGGCCAAGGCCTCTGGGTCGAAGCCCGGGCGGTCGCCGGACAGCTGAACCGCCCGGTCACGCTGGGGGTCGGCGCCCGCGGCAACGCGGTCGAGCTCGCCTTCCCGGACGGCGAGGCGCGCGCCTTCCCCGAGACCAACCGCCTGCTCGAGCTCACCTTGGCGAACGGCGAGCGCCTCGCGCTCGCGCTGGTCGCGAACCCGCGCCTGCTGAAGCCGCTCGACCTCGGGTTGGGCGCGCTCCGGAAGGACGCCGACACCGGGGTCGTCCGCGCGGCGCCCTGGGCCGAGCGCGCGGTGCATGACCTCGCCTGGACCGGCGGCACCCCGGGCCTGTACCCCGCCGGCCACGAGTTCCCCGACCGCGACCTGCCTTCGATCCGCGCCACGCGTTCGCTGCTCGAGACGGACCTGATCCGCCTCGAGGGCAAGTCCGGCCCGGGCACGCCTTCCTCGCTCCTCCTCGCCGAGCGCCGCCGGCTCTTCGGCGAAGGCGACCTGCTCCGCGCCGGCGCGCCGTGGCGGCTGGTCATCGTCAGCCCGCGCGGCGAGGAACTCCCCACCCTCCTCGAGTTCCGCTGAGCCATGCAGACCGACCGCCTCATCGCGCGCATCCGCGGACAGCTCGAGCTGGGCACGCCCGACCTGGAGGCGCGCTCGCTCGCCGGCGAGTACGCCGCCTTGTGCGCGCGGGCCCGCGAACGCCTCGAGCAATGCGCGGCGCTGCTCCGCGGCGGGCAGGAGCACGCGGCCTTCCAGGTGGCCGAATCGGAGCCCGACCTGCTGGGCCTGTGCTCGCAGCTGAGCTTCGCCGAATCGGAACGCTGGCACGCGCTGTGCCGCGAGCGCGGCCTGCCGACGGGCTTCCCGCTCGACGACCAGCAGGTGCTCGCGGTCGAGGGGCTCTACGGCAAGGAGATCGGCGAGAACCACCCGTTGTACCGCGACTACCGCGACGCGATGCGCTCGCGGCAGGAGGACCGGGCGCTGACGGTGCTGCGCTCGATCGTCCGCATCAACCCCAACGACCCGAACGCGCGCTCCGAGCTGCAGCGCCTCTCCGCCAAGTTCCTGCGGGAGGCGGTGGGCAAGGTGACCGCCCTCTTCGCCGCCGGCCAGCGCGAGGAGGCGGTCGCGCTGATGAAGCGCATGGAGCTTTTCGGCGCCGGCGCCGTCACCGGCGACCCCGCCTGGGAGGCCGCCCTGCAGGCTCGCCTGGCTTGGCTGCGCGCGAAGGCGCGCGAGCAGATCGACCAGCTGGTCGCGGAGGCCGCGGAGGCCCGCGCCGGGGACCACTGGGAAGCCTGCGCCGCCGCCGTCGGCCGCGCCCGCTCGCTGGAGCGCGACCACCAGGTGAACCTGCCGACCACGACCGCGGAACGCCTCGCGGCCCTCGAAAGCTGGGCCGGCGAACTGGCCGCGACCGCGGAGGCCGAGGCCTCCCTGCGCGCCGCCCTCGAGACCTTGGAGACCGAGTGGCGCGACCTGCAGCAGGAGTCCGCCCGCGGCTCCTCCCCGGCGACGCTGGTGGCCCGCCTCGGCGGCTGGCTGGAACGGGCGACCCCGCTCGCCGACCGCCTGCCCGAAGGCCGCGTGCGCGACGCCCGCCTGCTGCGTCAGCTCACCCGCAACCGCCTCAGCCGGCGCTACACCTTGATGACGGTCGCCTTCGTGGCCGCCGTCCTCGGCGCCGGCGTGGCCGTGTTCTGGTGGCTGCGAGGCGAAGCCGCCGAACGCGAGGCGCATGAACGTTTCGCCACCGCCGAGCTCGCCGCCGAGCGCGGCGACCCCGAGACCGCGGCGCGCCTGCTCGAGGAACTCCGGACCAGGCATCCGGAGCTCGCCGAGGAACCGGCCCAACGCAAGGCCGAGGAGGAGCTCCGCGCCCGCCTCGCCGCCCAACGTGAACAACTCGGCCGGCTGCGCGCCGTGGCCGGCGCGCTCGAGGCCCGCCGCGCCGGCGGCCTGACCTTGGCCGGCGTCACCGAAGCCCGCCAGCAAGCCACCGCCTTCCTCGAGGAGGTCGGCAAGCTCGGCCCGGCCGGCCAGGCCGAGCTGCGCAAGTTCCTGCCCGAGGCCAACAAACTCCTCACCGACGCGGCCCGCGTCGAGGAGGCCGCCGCCGCCGAGCTGGGCGCCGCGCGGCGCCGTCTCCGCCAGGCGCTCGGCGCGACGGAGCAGATCGCCGACGTCGCCCAATCCGTCGCGGCGCTCGACCAGCTCCGCGCCCTGCTCGAGCAACGCAAGCTCGCCGGCCTCAAGAACCTCGACGAGGCCTACGCCGAAGCCGATCGCGCCGGCAGCCGGCTCGAGGATGAGCGCAAATCGCTCGACGCGGCGCAAGCCCTCGCGACGGCCCCGGACCTGCGCGCCTACCTCGCCGCCCTCAAGGACGCCGCGGACGCCGCGCCCGAGAAAGCGGACCTCCGCCAACGCGGCCTCGCGATCCTCGACCGCGCGGAGACGTTGCGCAACCTGCCCCGCTCCGCCCTGGCCCCGCGCTTCGGGGCGATGTGGGACGGCTGCGCCACGTCGGACCCGCAGGGCGTCTTCCAGCCCAAGGACCTCGGCGAGGCCGAGGCCCGCATCCTCAAGCAGCTGACCGATGACGCCATCACCCGTTCGCTCCGCAAGTTCAGCGTCGTCGCCCAATCCGCCCAAGGGCAACGGCTGATCCGCTCCGTCTACGTCGTCGGCGAGCTGGCCCAGAGCCGCGCCTCCTTCGGCGACGGCATCGAGACCCGCGTCGAGGGCAAGGAACTCACCCGCGAAGGCGTCCTGGTCGACGCCGTCTGGAGCCGGCGCGAGTTCACGAACGGCGCCAAGTCCGGCGAGGAGCTGCAGGAAGGCCTGATCATCCCGGAGGTGGAATACCTCCGCGGGCTCGGGCGTTTCCACGACCCGAAGACCGGCCAGCTCGCCGAACCGTTGCTCCGCACGCTCGATCGCGTCCGCCGCGGCACCGCCCCGCACCTCGAGGTGCGGGCCTACCAGATGCAGGAGCTGTTCCGGCTCGGCGCGCAACGCCCCGAGGCCTGGGGTCTGCTCTACTCGCCGTCGGCGCAACGCGACGCCGAGCAGCTGCGCCGCATCACGGCGAACAACCTCGGCGCCTTCGATTTCCTGCACAAGGAGAAGTGGGCCGACGCGCAGACGGAGCTGAAGGTCTTCCTCCTCCCCCGCAGCGGCCCCGGCTACGCCGACGAGGCCCGTTTCTGGCGGACGGTGCTCGGCACGCTCCGCGCGCATCGCCTGCTCTTCGCCGGCCACGTCGGCCGCGACGGCAAGGCCGTGCTGCGCGACCCGCTCAACAACGTCGCCCTGTTCGGGATCGACACCGAAGGCAAGGCCACCGTGCTCTTCCGGGTGAACGCCGACGGCGTCCCGGTCCGCGTCGCCGAGGCCGCGCCGTGGAGCCCGCTGCTCCGCCTGCCCGGCACCGTCGCCGAGGCCGCGCAGGCCGCCGGCATCCCCGCCGGCCTGACCCCGCCGACCGGCGGCTGGGAAACCCTCCTGCAAGGCCGCGACCTCTGAACCATGGCCCCGCCCATCGCCTATAAGCTCCGCTGGAAAGGCGCCGTGACCGGCCCCTTCCCGCTGGCGCGCATCACCGAGATGCTGCGGACCGGCGAGATCAGCCTGCTGCACAACATCGAGGTCGACGGCAAGTGGACCACGGTGCGCGACCATTTCCGCACGCTCGGCCTCACGCGTTCGTCCGCGGGGACGTCCGGCTTCGCCGCGCCGCTCTCGCCCTTCGCCGGCGGCGACGAACCCCCGCCGCCCCCGGGGGCCCCGACCCAGCCGACCCCGCGTCGCCGGGCGCCCACGCCGTCCGAGCTGCTCGAGCGCTCGTTGCGCGAAGGCTACCTCTGGTGCGGGGCGACCTTCCTGCTGCCGCCGATCTTCGCGCTGATGATCTTCCCGCTGTCGTGGCTGCAAGGGGCCGACGTCCCCGCCATGCGCGGCCTGCACCTCGCCATCGTCTTCATCCTCGCCACGCTCCTGGGCAGCTTCCTCCCCCTGGTCTTCGTCCGTCGCATCAGCGCCACGCTCGCCCAGTCCGGGCTGAAGGAGGAAGGCGAAGCCCAGTCGAAACTCGCCATTATCCTCGGTATTTCCGGGGCGATCCTCTGGTTGGCGATGTGCGGCTGGTACCTCTCCCACCGTCAGACGCTCTAACGGCTTGACGAAATCGGGGGGCTCCGCTGAAGTCCGCCTCCCGGTTTTCGGTAGCGTAGCTCAGTTGGTTAGAGCGAGGGACTCATAAGCCCTAGGTCGGCAGTTCGATCCTGCCCGCTACCACCACCGGGGAAGTTTGTAAAAGCGGCCAACAGGCCGGCATCACTCCGTCCCCAGCCCCCACCCAGGCCCAGGCCCAAGCCCTCCCCGTTTGGTCAGGCCTTCAGGATCGCGGAGACCGGGATGTCGAGGCCGTCCTTCCAGAGGGACTCCAGGCCGTAGCTGCGGCGCACGTCGTCGCGGAAGAGATGGAAGACGACGTCGAAGGCGTCGACGACCGACCAGCCGCTGTCTTTGTGCGACTCGGTGCGGGTCTTGGCGCCGGCGGCCTCGACGACGTGCTCGAGCTCGATGCGGAGCGCGCGCAGGTGCGGCTCGGAGTTGCCGGTGGCGACGACGAGGAAATCGGCGACGGAGGAAAGCTGGCCGAGCTGGAGCACGCGGAGGTCGTAGGCCTTCTTCTCGTCGAGGGCCTTGACGGCGGCGACGAGGTGCGCGGGCATCAGCGGAAGCTGGAACGCGGCCTGCGGGGCGGCGGGGGCGACGTTCGCGGAACGGCCCTTGGCCTTGAGGCCGACCGGCTTGACGGCGGCGCGACGGACCGGCGCGGGCTTGGCGACGGGCTTGGCGACCGCCTTCGGCGCGGGTTTCGCGGCCTTCTTGGCGGGCTTGAGCGCGGCCTTGACCGGCTTGGCGATGACCTTGGCGACCTTGGCCGGAGCCTTGGCGACCTTCTTCACCTTGACCGCCTTGGCGAGCTTGGCGGACTTGGCGGGTTTGGCGGCGGGCTTCTTCTTGAGGGCGGACATGGTCAGGCTTGGTAAAGGGAGTGCTCTTCGATGTGGCGGCGCACGGCGGGGAGCAAGCCGTTTGTCGGCCGCCCTTCCCGGAGCGCCGCCCGCAACTCGGTGGACGAGACTTCCAGCGGGGGGGCGGTGAGGACGTGCAGGCGGACCTGGCCGCGCAGGGCGACCGGGACCGCGACCGGCAGACCGTCCCGGGAGAGGACGGCGAAATCGACCAACCGGGCGAGTTCATCGATGTCTTTCCAGCGGTCGAGCCGACCGAGCTGGTCGGCGCCCAGGATCCACACCCAACGGGCCGTAGGATGCTCCCGAGCGAGCTCGCGGGCGGTGTCGATCGACCAGCTCGTCCCCGCGCGGAGCGTCTCGCGCGGGTCGACGACCGCCCAAGGCGCATCCGCGAAGGCCAGCCGGGTCATCGCGACACGCTCGGCGGCGGCGGCGCGGGGTGGACCGTCGCGCAACGGGGCCTGCCCCGCCGGGATGACCCGCACCTCGGCGAGGCCGAGCTGACGCCAGGCGGCGGTCGCCGCGGCCACATGGCCGGCATGAGGCGGGTCGAACGAGCCTCCGAGGATGCCGAGGACGGCGGACATGCCATGATTACGCCCACGGGCGCGGACGGTGGCAACCCAAAGCAGGCTTGAGCCCGGCCCCATCCCCGGGAACGATGCCGCCCATGGCGTCCGCCTCGCGTTTCCTCCCCGCCGATTTCGATCCGGCCCGGCCCATCGCCGTCATCGCCGGCAAAGGACGCTACCCCGCCCTGCTCATCGAATGCGCCCGTGCGCGCGGCGCCCAGGTCCGGCTGGTCGCGTTCGAGGAGGAGACCGATCCCGCGCTGCTCGCCACCTTCGAACCCGCCCACCGCCGCTCCGTCGCGGTCGGCAAGCTCGGCGGCCTGCTCGACGCCCTCGCGGAACTGCAGGCCGGCGGCGCGCTGATGGCCGGCCAGGTGACCCCGCGCAAGCTCTTCTCGGGCATGATCCCCGACCTCAAGCTGGTGGCCTTGCTGGCCTCGCTGAAGGAACGCAACGCCGAGACCATCTTCGGCGGGGTCGCCAAGGAAATCGAGCGGACGGGCGTCCGCATGCTCGATGCCCGGGTGTTCCTCGACGACCACCTGGCCTCGCCCGGTTGCCTCACGGGCTGGTCCTGCGGCGTGGCCGACGAGGAACTGGCCTTCGGCGTGCGCATGGCCCGCGAGATGGCCCGGCTCGACGTGGGGCAGGCGGTCGTGACCGCCAAAGGCACCGTGATCGCGGTCGAGGCCTTCGAGGGCACCGACAACATGCTGAAACGCTGCGGCGCCACCGGCGGCAAGGAGATGCTCCTCACGAAGGCCGCGAAGCACGCGCAGGACTGGCGTTTCGACGTGCCCTGCTTCGGTTTGCAGACCCTCGAGAGCATGGTCGCCGGCGGCGTGAGGCGCGCCGCGCTCGAGACCGACGCCGTCATCCTCATCGACAAGCCGGCGGTGATCGCCCGGGCCAAGGAGCTCGGGATCTCGCTGCTGGGCTTCCCCGCCGCGTGAACGCGCTCGAAACCGTCATCGCCGACGCCGCGACCCGTCGCCTCGGCGCCGCCGGGCGGGTCGTCGACCTCGCGCTCGGCACGGAGGACGTGCGCGTCACGCTGGAACTGGCCGGCCAGCCGGAGCCCGTGACCTTCGCCGCCGACGGGCTGCGCTGGTCCGTCGAGGGCGCCGACTTCCGCGTCGACTACGCGAC
>JBEGOO010000126.1:0-6142 GCA_041182045.1 Verrucomicrobiota bacterium | reverse complement strand
CCCTCGCCGACGCCCGAGCGCTCTACGACCTGCCGCTCAACACCCTGATCTTCAAGGCCCAGCAGGCCCATCAGACCCACCAGGATCCGGCGGGCGTGCAGCTCTGCACCTTGAAGTCGATCAAGACGGGCGCCTGCCCCGAGGACTGCGCCTACTGCCCGCAGTCGGTGCATAACAACACCTTCGTCGAGGCCGAGGCCTTGATGGAGACCGACGCCATCCTCGCCGACGCCCGCAAGGCGAAGGCCGGTGGCGCGACCCGCTTCTGCATGGGCGCCGCCTGGCGCCGCGTGAACGACGGCAAGCAGTTCGACAGCGTCCTGCGCACCGTCTCCGGCGTGAAGGAGCTCGGACTCGAGGTCTGCTGCACGCTCGGGATGGTCAGCGAGCAGCAGGCCGGCCGCCTCAAGCAGGCCGGGTGCGACGTCTACAACCACAACCTCGACACCTCGCGCGAGCACTACTCCAAGATCATCACCACCCGCACCTACGACGACCGCCTCCAGACCCTCTCCAACGTCCGCAAGGCCGGCCTCGAGGTCTGCTCCGGCGGCATCATCGGCATGGGCGAGACCGTCGACGACCGCCTGAAGATGCTCGTCGAGCTAGCCTCCCTCGACCCCCAGCCCGACTCCGTGCCGATCAACGCGCTCGTCGCCGTGGAAGGCACGCCGCTCGCCGGCCGCCAGTTCGTCGACACCATCGAGTTCGTCCGCACCGTCGCCGTCGCCCGCATCCTGATGCCGAAGGCGATGGTCCGCCTCTCCGCCGGGCGCGCCAACATGAACGACGAGACCCAGGCGCTCTGCTACCTCGCCGGCGCCAACTCCATCTTCCTCGGCGAGAAGCTCCTCACCACCGGCAACCCCGACATCGAGGAGGACATGAACCTGATGAAGCGTCTCGGCCTCCACCCGATGCATCCGGACGAGGCCCGCCGCATCCACCGCGGCGAGATCGCCCCGGCCGCCGCCCAGCCGGCCCCGTGGCCGAGCGTCGCGGAGTTCGCCGCCGCGAACGCCGCCGAGGAGTCCTGCGGCCAGGGCGGCTGCGGCTGCAAGTAAGCCCGTGCCCGTCCTCTTCGTCACCGGCAGCGACACCGGCGTGGGCAAGACCCACGTCGCCGGCCTGCTCGCCCGCCGCCTCGCCCGCGACGGCTTCACGCAGGTGATCAAACCCGTCGAGTCGGGCGTCGCCGCCGGTCGGCCGGCCGACGCGCCGAAGGCCGCGGGGAAATGGGCCGACGCGCACACGTTGGTCGCCTTGCCGGACGCGATCGCGCCGCTCGCCGCCGCGCGAAAAGCCCGCCGGAAGCTCGACCTCGCGCGGTTGCTCAAGCTCTACCGCGCGCTGCCCGCGGCGCCCTGTCGCGTCGTCGAAGGCGCCGGCGGCGTCGCCGTGCCGATCGACCCGGCCGGCCAGGACTGGGCCGACTTCGCCGCCGCGCTCCGTCCGACCGTCGCCGTGGTGGTGGTCGCGGACCGCCTGGGCGCGATCAACCAGGCCCGCCTCGCCATCGCCTACCTGCGCCGCCGCTACGACGGCCCCGTCGGCGTCTGGCTCAACGCGGCGCGGAAACCCGCCGCCGCCGTCGCCGCCTCGAACCGGGCCGGCCTGGCCGACGCCGGTATCCCGCTGCTCGGCGAATCCGGCCGCGGCGAGCGCACCGTCCGCTTCCATTTCCTCCCGCGATGAACGCGGCGCTCCTGCAACGCCTCCGTCAGGCGCTCGTCCAGCGCGAAGGCTCCGCCCTGCGCCGCCGGCTCGTCGCGCGACCCTCGGCGGACCGTCGCGTCAACCTCGCCGACAACGATTACCTCGGGCTTGCGCGCGACCCCGCCGTGGTCTCCGCCGCGGCCGCCGCGCTCCACGAATGGGGCGCCTCGGCCTCCGCCTCGCCCCTCGTCACCGGCTACACCGAGCTCCATCAGGAACTCGAGCGCGCCTTGGCCGCCTGGCAGGGTTATGAGCACGGCCTCGTCCTGAACACCGGCTACGCCGCGAACGCCGCGGTCCTCGGCGGCCTGCCGAAGAAGGGGGATGTCGTCCTCGCCGACCGCCTCGTCCACGCGAGCATGCTGGACGGCATCCTCCGGTCCGGCGCGCGCCTGCGGCGTTTCGCCCACAACGACCTCGACGCGTTGGAGCTCATGCTGCACGAGGAGCCCGCCCTCGACGGCGTCGTCTTCGTCGTGACGGAGAGCGTGTACTCGATGGACGGCGACAGCCCCGACCTTCGCCGCCTCGCCGCCTTGCGCCAGCGCTTCGGTTTCTGCTGGGTGCTCGACGAAGCCCATGCGACCGGCTGGTACGGCGCCACCGGTTCCGGCCTGCAGGAGGCGCAGGGCGTCCCCGCCGCCGCCGACATCGTCGTCGGCACCCTCGGCAAGGGCCTTGGCGCGCACGGCGCCTACGTCCTCGCCCACGCGCCCGAGGTCCGCGACGCGCTCATCAATTTCGCGGGCGAGTTCATCTACTCCACCTACCTCGCGCCCGCCAGCGCCGCCGCCGCCCTGGCCGCGATCGGTCGCGTCCGGGAACTCGCGTCCGAACGCCCCGCGCTGCAGGCGCTCTCGGTCGAGTGGCGCGACGGCCTCTGCGCCGCCGGCTTCGCCGTCCCCGCGGGCGACTCCCCCATCATCCCGCTCATCCTCGGCGACTCCGACGTCACCCTGCGCTACGCCGAGGCCCTGCGCGGCGCGGGCTTCCTCGTCTCGGCGATCCGTCCGCCCACCGTCCCGGTCCGCACCGGCCGGATCCGGATCTCCCTGCGCCGCGGCCTCCCCGCGGACAGCCTCGCGAGCTTCCTCTCTGTCCTGAAAGGGGTCTCCGCATGAAGCTCGGCTGGATCGGCGGTTGGGGTGTCTCCCTCGCGGAGATGCGCGACCTCGCCGTCGCGCACGCGCCCGACGCCGAGCATCTCATCTACCCGCCCGTCCTCGGCGCCGCCGAGAACCTCGTCGGGTGCGACGCGGTGGTGGGCTGGTCCCTCGGCGCGCACCACCTGCTCGAGGCCGGCGCCCGCGGCGTGAAGCTCCCCGCGAAAGCCCTGCTCTTCGCCCCGTTCACGTCGTTCTGCGCCGAGCACGGCCCGTGCGGCCGGGCTTCCGAGACGCAGGTGAAGTGGCTGCGCCGTTGGCTCGACGCCGATCCGGCCGCCGCCCTCGCCGATTTCCGGCGCCGCGCCGGCCTCGCCCCCGCGGCCTCGACCGACCTTCCGTACGAACTCGGGCATCTCCGCGCCGGCCTCGACCTGCTCGCCCAGCCGGCGGGAATCTCGCTCATCACCTTCGGCCGCCAAGGCCTGCCGACCGGCTGGGAAGCCTACGTCGGCGAGGCGGACCTGCTGCTGAATCCCACGGGGGTCAACGAGGCGATCGTCGGTTGCCAGACCGTCGAAGGACTCGGCCACGACCTCCGCGCCTTCCTGGCCGACTGACCATGCGTTTCGACGAACGAGCCGAGAGCTACGAGGCCCACGCCGCGCCCCAGAAGCGTTTCGCGGAGGCCCTCGCGGCGTTCGCGCCTTTCCGCCGGGGCGCGCGCGTCACCGAGCTCGGCGCCGGCACCGGCTTCCTCACCGCCGCCTTGCTGGCGCAGGGCGTGAACGTCGACGCCACCGACGCCTCGCCCGCCATGGTCGAACTCGGTCGCCAGGCCGTGCCCGGCGCCAGCTGGTCCGTCCATAACGCGTTCGGTCCGATCGAGCCCGCCAAGGCCCTCGCCTCGACCGGCCTGCTCCATTGGGCCGGCGACCCCGCCGCGGTCCTCCGTCACTGGCGCGCGGCCTTGCCCGAAGGCGGCCGCCTCTTGCTCGGCGTCCCCTGCGACCCGTGCCTCAACGAGCTGCGCGACCTGATCGGCGAAGGCCCCGTCCGCTGGCGCGACGAGTCCCAGTGGCTGGCGTTGCTGAAAGGCGCGAAGTTCGAGGTCCATGCGCACGGCGTCCTCGAGTCCGAGGAAATCTACCCGAGCGCGCTCGATTTCCTGCGCCACCTGCACCGCAGCGGCGTCACCGGCGATCCCCGCTTCGCGCCGGCCGAGCTCCGCTCGCTCCTCCGCGATTACGACCGCCTCCACGCCCGGAAAGGCGGGGTTGTCGCCACCTGGGCCTGGCTATTGGTGGACGCGACGGCGCTCGCTTAGCGCGCAGAGTTAGTTGATCCGTTGATCAGTTGGCCGGTTGGCAAGGGATACAGAAGGCAGTGATGCGATGACATCGCGCCCCTGCCTTCCGTTCACCATTTGGCGAACTTGCTGCAGCGCCCCGCGCGGAGCGCTTTCCCAACCGCCATCCGCTAACCGCCAACCGCTACTACCTTGCTTACTCGAACCTGAACTCGTCCTGCGACTCGGGCGGGGGGTCCTCGCCGGCGAGGATGCCGCGCACGAAGAGCTCGCGATGCTCGGGGCAGGGCCCGAGCCGGCGCAGGGCCTCGATGTGGTCCGGCGTCCCGTAGCCTTTGTGCCGCGCGAAGCCGTATTCCGGGTAACGCGCGTCGAGCTCCACCAGCAGGCGGTCGCGCTCGACCTTCGCCACGATCGAGGCGAGCGCGATGGCGAGGCTCTTGCCGTCGCCGCCCTTGACCGCCTCGTGGGCCCAGGCGAACGGCCGCAGCGGCAGGCCGTCGACGAGCACGAGCATGTTCCGCTCCTCGGTCCGCCCGAACAACTGGCCCTCGGTGCCGGCGGCCGGGAAGAGCCCGGCCAGCGGCCCTTGGGCCAGCTGCGCGATGCAGCGGGCCATCGCCAGGCGCGTCGCGCCCAGGATGTTGTGCGCCGAGATCTCGAGCACCGAAGCCTCGGCCCAGACGGCCCGCAACTTGCCCTCGGCGGCCATCTCCGCGATCCGTCCGCGCAGCTCGGCCCGCTTCTCGGCCGTCAGCTTCTTCGAGTCGTTGGCGCCGGACAGGCGTCGCAGCCACGCCGCCTCGCCGTAGAAGCCGGCGTCCAGCAGCACCGCGCCCGCGACCACCGGCCCGCACAGCGGCCCGCGGCCGGCCTCGTCGACGCCCGCGATGCCCGGCCGGCCGGCCCCGCGCTTGCGGTCGAAGGATGCCAGCGACGCCATCGGTTCACTCCGCCTGCTTGCGGCGGAAGAAGGGCTTCGGTTCCGGCGGCTCGAGCCCGCGGGCCTCGTACGCCGTCTTGAAATGCATCTTGGCGAAGTTGATCAGGATCGCCGGACCCAGCCGCTCGATCAGCTCGACCGCGGCGCGCTTGGCCTCGGCGCCCGAGCCCTTGGGGAGGTGCACCCCGCCGTCGGCCGACAGACGGTCCAGCTCGCGCACGAAGGCCGCGCGCGCGACGATCGAGGCCGCCGCGACCACCGGGTCGGACTCCGCCTTCGTGCGCATGCGCAGGTCGAACGCGATGTTCTTGCGGGCGAGCTCCTTCTGGACGATCGGTTCCTCGGAGAACTGGTCGAGCAGGCCCCAGGCCGGCCGGCGGCCGTTCAGCTCCTCGTAGGTCTTCAGGGCCTCCTCGCAGGAGGTCGCGTGCATCCAGCCCAGCAGGCGGTTCAGGTTCTTGCCGAAGCGCGAGTGCAGCTCGTTGTACTTCGCCATCCGGGCGAAGGTCGTCTTCACCGCCACGCCCGGCGTCGAGCGGATCATGCGGTCCAGCTCGGCGATGGTCGGGTCGGTCAGCTTCTTGGAATCCTTGATGCCCGCCTGGATCCACTCGCGGACCACGTCCCCGGAGGCGATCACGCAGGCCGAGACCACCGGGCCGAAGAGGTCGCCCTTGCCGGACTCGTCGAGCCCCGCGTGCTCCTCGAACCACTCCGGGTTGAGCTCCGCGTCGTAGCCCAGGACCGCCTGGCCGGTGACGTCGGGCTCCAGCGTGAACTTCACGAAGTCCTCGGTGCCCTTGCCGGAGATCACGCACTTCCCGGACTTGTAGTGCACGACGTTCAGGTTCTCCCCCTTGAAGGCGAAGGCCGCATGCTCGACCGGGAAGGAGACCCAGCCCTTCGCGACTAGGATGCCGCGGAGCTTCGCGGCCTGGGTCGGGTCGAGATTGAGGGTGTGCATCGCCACCTTCCTCGGTTCGTCGTCGGAGTCCTGCTTTGCCTTTCGTGCCATGTCCCCCAAGGTCTACCGCGGCCCGCGACCAAATCCAGCCCCATCCCATGCCGATC
>JBEGOO010000125.1:0-3621 GCA_041182045.1 Verrucomicrobiota bacterium | reverse complement strand
GGTCCCTGGTCGGTTCACCAACCATGAATCGCACCTCGCCCTGCGCTACCAAGGGATCGCGAAGCCGGTCGTCGTCGGCGAACTGACATCCTATTCTCCCGACGAAAGGGTGGCCCTGCATGTGTCCGTCGCGCCTCCCTACAAGGCGAACCCCAAGACGGAGGAAGAGATCAAAACCGAGCTGCGACGTTTCCTGGAAGAAGACATCCCCCACTCGGTCGAAGGGAAGGTCACCCTCGTGAAACTACAGATGGAGCAGGGCGTCGGCTATGCGGCCACCCTGACCGACAAGAGCGAGGTCGGCAAACCGCGGCCCAAGCAGGGCAAGGAGGACTATCTGCTGAAGACCGACGTCTTGGTGCTGGTCGGCGACCTGCTGGTGCACTGCACCATCATGGGAGACGACGTCAAGAACCCCGATTACATCGCCGTCATCAAAGCCATCGAAGGGATGGCGGAGAAGAAGTAGGCGCGCGGTGGAATCCGCCAACCTGCAGCCAAGGCCGGGCCCCCAAGCCCGGCCTGCTTATTTTCGGCGGACCCAGGCCAGCCCGAGCAAGACCACGCCGACGAGACCGAGCAGCCAGCCGAGAGGGATGAACCCGAACTGCTCATGCAGGACGCCCTCTTGGTCAAGGTAGGCGCCGTTGAGCACATAAGCGGCCCAACACGCCCCGGCGGCGCAGAAACAGAGGATCGCCGCGACGAAGAATCGTCGATTCATGGCCTATTTCCGACGCTGGCGGACGGCCTCGAAGAGCACGATCCCCGCGGCCATCGAGACGTTGAGGGAATCCGACAAACCGGCCTGCGGGATGGAGATCTTCTCCGCGGCGGCGCCGAGCAGGAAGTCGCTCAGGCCATCCTTCTCCGAGCCGAGCAGCAAGGCGCTCGGTCCGCGGCAATCGACATCCCAGAAGGTCTTCGTCGCCGCAGGGGAGGTCGCCAGCGAACGGATACCCTTGGCCTGCATCCAGGCCACCGCCTCGGCGGAGGAGGCGACCGCCACCGGCACGGAGAAAAGCGCGCCTTGGGAGGAACGCACCACGTTCGGGTTGAAGGCGTCGGTGATCGGGTCGCAGATAACCAAGGCGTCGCACCCGGCGGAATCCGCCGTGCGCAGCAAGGCGCCGAGATTGCCCGGTTTCTCGACCGATTCGGCGACCAGCAGCAGGGGCGCGGCGGAGAGCCGCAGCCGCTCCAACGAGCAGTCCCAGGTGTGGGCGACGCCCAGCAAGCCGTCCGGCCCCTCGCGGCCGCTGACCTTCTCGAAGGCGGAGACGCCCAGCTCGCAGCAGGGGATCCCCGACGCGCGGGCGCGGGTGACGAGTTCGGCGGCCTCGGACCCGCGGAACATCGAGGGGCAGAAGTAGACCTCCTCGACCTTCACCGCGCGCTCGAGGGCCCGGGTCAGTTCGCGGAAGCCTTCGACCAGGAAAAGGCGGCGGGCGTCGCGCTCGGCGCGGTCGCGCAGGCGCGCCAACGCCTGGACGCGGGGATTCTGACGGCTCTGGATGACCTCTTCGGACACGGCGGAAGTGAGCACCAAGACCCGCCGCAGGGCAAGGAAAGCCGTCCGGGGCGGGTCGCCGGGGGATAAGTCTCGACCTCCGGGGGCGGAGGCCGACTTTGTCCCCATGTCCGATTTCGAACCGCCCCAGTCCCGCAAGCCCGACGCCTCCAAGTTCCGGTCCGGCAAGTTCACCTACCATCAGGAGGTGGAGCTCGAGATCGCGACCATCACCAACCTCGGCGAGGGCCTCGCCCGCGTGGACGGTTGGGTCGTCTTCGTCGCCGGTGCCCTGCCCGGCGAGAAGGTCGTCGCCCGCATCTGGCACAACTCCGCCAACTTCTCCCGGGGCGACCTCGTCCGCGTCGTCGTGCCCTCGCCCCACCGCGTCCAACCGCGCTGCGACCTCTTCGGCGAATGCGGCGGTTGCCAGTACCAGAACCTCGCCTACCCGCAGCAGCTGGAATGGAAGCGCCGGCAGGTCGCGGAGGCCTTCGAGCGCCTGGGCGGCCTCAAGGTCGACGTCGACCCCTGCCACCCCTCGCCGAAGCAGTACGGCTACCGCTCGAAGATCACCCCGCACTTCATGACGCCCCGCCGGGCCGACTTCCCCATCGGCTTCCTCGCCGCCGGCACCTCGCGCCGCATCGTCGACGTGCCGAAGTGCCCCATCGCGACGGACGCGATCAACGCGAGCCTGGCCCGCGCCCGCAAGGATATCCGCGGCAACCCCGGCCGCTTCGAGCGCGGGGCCACCCTGCTCTTCCGCGACTGCGAGGAGGGCGTCGTGACGGACCCCCGGCAGGTCGTCACCGAGAAGGTCGGGGCCATCCAGCTGAAGTTCCTGGCGGGCGAGTTCTTCCAGAACAACCCCTCCGTGCTCGAGCAGTTCGTCGGCCACGCCATCCAGCTCGCCCACGACTCCGGGGCGAAGCACCTCGTCGACACCTATTGCGGTTCCGGCCTCTTCGCCCTCTCCGGCGCCCGCCGCTTCGAGTCCGTCAACGGCGTCGAGGTCAGCGCCGAGGCCGCCCGCAAGGCCGCCGAGAACGCGACCCTCAACCGGTTCCTGAACTGCCGGTTCATCGCCGGCTCCGCCGAATCCATCTTCAAGAACCTGCCGGTGAAGGGCGCCGAGGCCGCGGTGATCGTCGACCCGCCCCGCAAGGGCTGCGACGAAGCCTTCCTCGAACAGCTGCACGCCTTCGCCCCGCGCCGCATCGTCTACGTCAGCTGCGCCCCCGACACCCAGGCCCGCGACGTGAAATACCTCTGCGCCAAGGGCTGGAAGGTCGTCTCGGTCCGGCCGTTCGACCTCTTCCCGCAGACCCGGCACGTCGAGTGCATCGCGGCGCTGGAACGGGCCTAAGCGGTCCGTCCGGGCACGAAAAAGGGGCGCCGCGAGGCGCCCCTTCTGCTTTGGCGGTCAGCCGCCTCAGGCCGGCGGCTTGGCGGCGTTCTCCTCCTCCTCCTCGGAACGTTCGACCTTGGAGATGCCGAGGAGCGACTCGCCGTCCTTGAGGCGCATGACGCGGACCCCCTTGGTGTTGCGACCCGCGGTGCAGCGGATGTCGGACACCTTGGTGCGGATGGACTGGCCGCCCTTGGTGAGCAGCATGACCTCGTCCTCCTCCTGGACGCTGAGCGCGCCGGCGACGCCGACCTCGGTGGAGATGGCGATGACGCCCTTGCCGCCGCGGGACTGCTTGCGGTAGATCGGCTCCTTGGTCTCGGGATCGTCGAACGGGGTGCGCTTGCCGATGCCGTCGACGCCGACGACGAGGAGGGTGCAGGCGGGGTCGACGACCTCCATGGCCTTCACGAGGTCGCCGGACTCGAGGTTCATGCCGATGACGCCGGTGGTGTCGCGGCCCATCGAGCGGACGTCCGACTCGTGGAAGCGGATGGACATGCCGGACTGGGAGATGATCACCACCTCGTTGTCGCCGTTCGTCAGCTTGGCCGAGATCAGGCGGTCGCCGTGCTCGATGTTGATGCCGATGATGCCGCCCTTGCGGTAGTTGGCGTACTTGGAGATCTCGGTCTTCTTGATGGTGCCGTTGGCCGTGCCCATCATGAGGAAACGACCCTCGTCGAAGTTCGAGACGCAG
>JBEGOO010000124.1:0-4712 GCA_041182045.1 Verrucomicrobiota bacterium | reverse complement strand
GCTCTCCGCTGGTGGGCTAACGAGCCGTTCCTCAGCCTGGTCGTCAAACTTCGGCTCATCCTGCTATCCGTCATACTCTGGCTCACCTTGCCCCTGGATCATTTTGAAGGCCTTGACTGGCTCGTCCCTCTTGCGTTGCTCGCTCTCATGACCGCCGGCCTCGTGGCAACATTCCGGGTCACTCGGAAGCAGCCCCCGGACGAGGGCGACTCCGCGACGGCGCACCCCGCGCAGCCCAGATAAATCGTTACGTACGCAAAGCCCTGGAATGGGTGGCGTGCCACGCGGTGGCCTTCACGCTCTTCGCGCCGTGGGCGCGGATGGAGGGTGATGCGGGCAAGTATGGTTTCACCGCGTTGCCGATGCTCTTCGCCTGCGCCCAGCTCTACCCGTTGCGCCGGCACATCCGCTGGTGGGCCTGGCTCCCGGCCACCTACTTCCTCGGGTACATCGCCAGTTTCATCTTCCTCATGTTCTATTTCGTGGCGATGGGCTTCACCCTGTCCGTCGCCCAAGCGCTTTGCCTCGTCCCTCGCCGCCCGCTCATCGCCCTGCTCTGGATTCCCCTGGGGGCGATCGGTTGGGTCGGCGGACTCTTCTTTTTAACCCCGATGTTCATCCTACGGGAGGACGGTATCGTCTACTGGATCATCCCCTTCGCCTGCTATGCGCTGGCCGTCCTGCCCGCGGTGCTCTTGCTGGAGCGGGAAAAGCCTGCGACCGCGGCATGAGTGGACCGGAGCGCATAAGCGGATCGCTCCGCTTATGCACAACATCAGTCAAGGTGACCCGCCCTAAATAGTTTGAAACGACTCAGGCCAGACCAGTCGGCTGCGGGGCTACCTGGACCGACCGGAGTCGCCGGTAAAGGTGCCAGGTATTGAGACCGGCCAAAGGAACCAGCACCGGGCCGAACGGAATCGTGAAGGCGTAGAAAAGCGCGCTCACCAGACGCAGGAAGAAGTTGTCCACGTGGTAGGCCTCCAGCGAACCATCGAGTGCAAGCCGGACACTAGCGGTCAGCGCTCCGGCCAACCCGACTTAGGTCATCGTCCCCAGGAATAGGCTCAGGAGCGTCCCGGGCAGCAAGCGCGAGCCTGAGCCGCCGGCGATAAAGACCCGACGCAGCACATGGGTGACCAGCACGCCGGCGGGCAGCGAGGCGGCCAAGGTCACCAGCTAGGACACGAGGGCCGAGGGGTGTTGCGAGGACCCCCACAGGAATTCGAAGCCGTCGATGCTATCGATCGTCAGGGCGACGAAGGACCAAAGCAGACCGTAGAAAACACCGAGACGATGGACTTTCCAGAAGGCGGTCAGCGGCTGCATGCACCTAACCTAGTCCCCGCCGCTACCCCCGCAAGCACTCACCCACTCCCCAATCCCTATTCCCCACTCCCCAATCCCTACTCCCTATTTCCTATTCCCTACTCCCTATTTCCTAAGCCTCCCCTACCCTCCCCGATCATTTGTTCAGCTCGGCCTTGGCGCGCGCCAGGACGTCGGCGAGCCTCACTTCGGCGCCGTTCTGCCGTTTGCTTTCGTCGGCGGCGGACATGAAGGCGTACAGCTCCAGCGTCTCCTCATCGGAGACCGGCGCCTTGCCCGTGCGGAAGAAGGCGACCACCTCCGCGAGGAGCGGGTCGTAGCCATCGTAGGTGCCGACGGCGGCCTCGCCATTCGGGCCACGCGCGGTCCCGCCGTATCCCTTGCGGGTCTTGCCGTTCTCCTCCTGGAAGACGCCCTGGCGGCCGTCGCCCCAGTCGCCCACCACCTCGATCTTGCCGTCGGCGGTCAGGCCCCGGCGCACGGAGCGGCACCCGACGCCCATGACCGTGTAGAGGCTCTCGCACCCGTGCACGCCGTACCAATAGAGGTCAGGGTGCGTGGGTTCGAGATGCACCGGGCTGAAGGTCGAGGCCGCGCGCACCGGACCGATCGAACCGCCCTGGACCGCGCGGGTGCCGGCCCCGAAGCGCAGCGACGACGAGCAGAACATCGGCACGCCGGCCGCGCGGGCCTCGGCCTGCATGCGCAGCACGTCGGGCAAGGAAGCCGCGAGCGGCTTGTCCACGAAGACCGGTTTGCGGGCCTTGAGGATCGCCCGCAGCTGCTCGAGGTGCACGCGCCCGTCGTTCGATTCGAGCAGCACGTAGTCCACCTTGGCGCAGAGCTCCGCGATCGTCGGGACGATCTCGACGCCGAGCGCCCGCACCTTGGCGGTGTACTCGGGGACGCGGGCGACGCTGCTCGCGATGTCGGGGCTGCCGGGGGCGTAGGCCGCGACGACGCGGAAGCCCGCGAACTTCGGGGCGTCGGCGGCCACCTTCGGTCCGCGGTTCAGGGTCTGCGTGAACGCGACGGCATGCGAGGTGTCGAGGCCGACGATCCCGACCTTGCGCGGCGGCTCCGCCGACGGGTCGGCGGCGCGCAGCGAAAGACCGAGCAACATGGCCAGCAGGGGTAGGCGGGGCATGCCCACAGGTTGGCCGGACAGGGCCTCCGCTCAAGCCCGGACGAGCTGCCAGGCCTGCCAGCCGAGCACGACGCCCAGCCCGAGCCAGATGGCGCCGGTGACGCGATCGACCGCGCGCACGATCGCCGGCGTGCGCAGGTGCCGGCGCAGCCGGTCGGCGAGCGTGGCGTAGAAGCTCATGACCAAGGTCTCGGAGCCGACGGTGACCAACAGCAGGGCGACGACCGCCGAGAGGTGCAGGCGATCCGTGGGCAGGTTGCCCGCCTGGATGATGACGAGGATCCACGGGACGGTCTTGGGGTTCGAGAAGTTCACCCAGACCCCCCGCCAGAAGAGCCGGGCGGGCGCCCCCTCGAGACTCGCGCCGTCCGGCAACGCGTCCCGCGGACGCAGCAGGAGCTGGCCGGCGATCCAGAGGAACCAGAGGGCGCCGGCGGCGGCGACGGCCGCGCGCGCGTAGACGAACTGGTGCGTCATCCAGATCGCGATCGCCAAGGCGAGGAGCGACTGCGGCACCTCCCCGGTGGCGAGCCCGAGCGTATGCCAGACGGTGCGCCGGGCGCCGAAGCGCAGCGACGTCTCGATGGTCGAGAGCACCGCCGGCCCGGGCGAAAGGCTCGCGACCAGGCAGACGCCGACGAGCATCCCGACGTCCATCGCGGCTTAACGGAGCGACCGCTTCCAGCGGGCGAGCTCGCGGGCGACGGCCTTCGGGCCGGGCATACCCGTGTTCTCGCGCGCGGCGAAACCACGCTGGAGGCTGAAGACCTCGCGCCAGCCCTTCGTGAACCGCCGATCGGCGGTCAACGCGGCCTCGTCGGAGAGTTTGTCGAGCGGCACGCCGGATTTCTCGGCGAGGGCGACGAGGCGTCCGACGGCGTGGTGGGCGTGGCGGAACGGCATGCCCTGGCGGACGAGCCAGTCGGCGAGGTCGGTCGCGAGCAGCGCGGGGTCCGACGCGGCGGCGAGGCAGCGGGCCTTGTTGAAGGTCGTGCCGGCGAGCGTGGCGTCAGCCACGGCGACGGCGAGGATCAGCTGGTCGGCGGCGTCGAAGAGCGGCGGCTTGTCGTCCTGCAGGTCGCGGTTGTAGGTGAGCGGCAGGCCCTTCGTGAGCGTGAGCAGGTGCGTGAGCGAAGCCTGGAAGCGGGCCGCCTTGCCGCGCAGGAGCTCCATCGAGTCCGGGTTGCGCTTCTGCGGCATCAGCGACGAACCCGTCGAGAACTCGTCGGGCATGCGCGCGAAACCGAACTCCGCGGAGGACCAGAGGACCATGTCCTCGGCCAGACGGGAGAGGTGCACGCCGCAGAGCGCGGCGGCGAAGCAGAACTCCGTGGCCGGGTCGCGGTCGGCGACGGCGTCCATCGAGTTGCGCGTGACCTGCGGGCGGCCCTTCGCGTCGACGAAGCCGAGCAGTTTCGCGGTGACCTCGCGGCGGATCGGGAGGGTCGTGCCGGCGATGGCGCCGGAGCCCAGCGGGCACCAGTTGGCGGAAGCCTTGGCCGCGGCGAGGCGCAAGCGGTCGCGGCCGAACATCTCGGCGTAGGCGAGCAGGTGGTGGGCGACGGAGACCGGCTGGGCGCGCTGGAGGTGCGTGTAGCCCGGCAGGATCACGTCGGCGTTGGCTTCCGCCAGCGTCACCAAGGTCTTCAGGAGCGAGACGAGGGCCGCGTCGGCGACGTCGCACTGGTCCTTGATCCAGAGGCGGACGTCGGTGGCGACCTGGTCGTTGCGCGAACGGGCGGTGTGCAGCTTGGCGGCGGCGGGGACGCGCTTCGTGAGGGCGCTTTCGATGTTCATGTGCACGTCCTCGAGCGACTCGCTCCAGACGAACTTGCCGGCCGCGATCTCGCGGGCGATGCCGTCGAGGCCCTTGACGATGGCGGCGCATTCGCGCGCGGTCAGGATACCGACCTTCGCCAGCATGGTCGCATGGGCCTTGGAGCCACGGATGTCCTGGGCCCAGAGGCGGCGGTCGAAGGAGACCGACTCCCCGAAACGGAGCATCAATTCGGCGGGACCGGCGCTGAACCGGCCGCCCCAAGTCGCTTGTGCCTTCTTACGTGCGGACATGACAGAGGAATGCCCCCGACGAGGCCTGCAGGCAAGCAAGGATGCTCAGCGCTGGCCGGCCGGCTTGGCCGGCGTGGCCGGAGCGGGCTGCGCCAACGCGGCGCCGCCATCCAGACGGATGACGACTTCGCCGGGCTCGGCGACGCCGAGCCGTTCGCGCGCCTGG
>JBEGOO010000123.1:0-18313 GCA_041182045.1 Verrucomicrobiota bacterium | reverse complement strand
CGCCGCGTATTCCGTGGTCACGTCGTCGACGAAGCCTTTGCTCGGGGTCGCCACCCCGTCGACCTCGATCGGGCAGTCGAAGTACTTGCCCTGGCCGACGAAGCTCGCGGAGGTGTCGAAGCCCGGGCGCTTGCCCGATTGGTTGCCGTGGTGCCACTTACCGAAGTAGCCGGAGACGTAGCCGGCCGGTCGGAGCAGGGCCGCGATCGAGACGTTGCCTTCGGGGTGGGGCGTGTGGTTGTTCGTCACGCCGTTCACGTGGCCGTATTGGCCGGTGACAAGCGATGCCCGCGAGGGCGCGCAGAGCGAATTCACCACGAAGGCGTTGCGGAAGCGCAAGCCTTCGGTGGCGAGGCGATCGAGGTTGGGGGTCTTGAGCCAGGGGAACCGACCTTTCTCGCCTTGTTCCTTCTGCACGACGCCGAGCGCGTCCCAGCGCTGGTCGTCGGTGAAGACGTAGACGAAGTTCGGTTTGCGGTCGGCGGCGGAGATGGCGGTCGTGACCAGGATGAAGGCGAGGGGGCGGAGCAGGTTCATCGGAGGGTCTGGATGTAGAGGATGATCGAGTCGATCTGGGCGTCGGTCAGGGCGCCCGCGAAGCTGGGCATCGCGAACTCGGATTTCAGGTAGGAGGCGTGCTTCTTGGCGTTGGGTTCGAGGATCGATTCCCGGAGGTAGGCTTCGTCGGCCACGCCGGAGCCTTTTTTGCCTTGGGCGGTGACGTAGTCTCGCTTCGAGCCGAAGAGCCCTTTCCAGCTGGGGCCGACGTTGGTCATGACGGTCTCGCCGACGGAGTGGCAGGCGACGCAGCCGAACATCGTGGCCAGGCGTTTGCCTTCCTCCGCGGTGGGCTTGGCCGCCTTGACGGCCTTGGCTTCGCGCGGACGCAGGTCGACGGCGACGTCGCCGAAGCCCTCGGCGACCGGGTCGAACTTCGTCAGTTCATAAGGCGTGGTGTAGGCGTTCGAGGCCATCTTGGCGCCGTCGGCGGTCGCGATGGTCCAGCCGATGCGCAGCTGTTCGACGGGCTTCATGCCCGGGGTGGCGAGGAAGACGGCCTTGCGATCGGCGCTCAGGTAGGCGCGGCTGACGGTCTGGTGGTCGTTGCCGGTCGTGCCGTCGGCCTTGTACTGGGCGGAGCCGTAGGTGTAGGCACGCTTGTAGTGCCAGGAGGCCAGGGCGTAGTTGTCCGGGTCGGTCGCCTGGGCGGGGTCAAGGGCGACGTCGAAACGCAGGAGCACGCCGACGTCGGTCGTGATGACTTCGCGGGGCGTCAGCGAGGGAGCGCCGGTGTAGCGGACCCGTTCGAGGCCGGCGAGGGTGGTGAGCGTGTTGCCCCAGCCGGCGATCTGGAAGCCGGCGATGTAGAGTTGCCCGTCGGCGGGGTTGACGGCGCCGCTGAGCGGAGGCGTGGCGAACTCGTCCGTGATCTCGACGACGCTGGCCTGCGGGCGCGAGCCCCGTCGGTTCCAGATGACATGGAAGAGGTCGGGGCGGTTGAAGCCGATGTGCACGAGTTCGTCGTTCAGCGGCCCCATCTTGGCGTCGAGGAGCCAGACCTGCGAAAGGGCGGAGGCGTTGACGGAGTGGGGGATCCAAGTCAGCGGCTCGGCGATCGGCGCGGGGTATTTCTCCTTGGGCAGCTTGTCGCTCAGGAAGCCGTGGAAGCGATCGCCTTCGACGATGTGCAAGGGCGTGCTGGGCACGTAGTTGCCCTGCTGGTCGCTGCTGATGACCAGCCCCGTGCGGGGATGGACGGAAAGGTTCGGCTGGCGGAAGCCATAGCCGAGGCGGGTGACGGCGCGGCCGTCGGCGCCGATCCGGAGGATGCTGCCGTTGTGCTTGCCGATGGTCGTGGCTTCCTGTCCGCCCTTGGCGATCACGAACTCGCCGCCGGGCGCCAGGCGGATGGTGCTGGGGAATTCGCGCATGTCCGCGGTCTGCGCGAAGCCGTTGCAGAAGAGTTCATGGACGTCGGCCTCGCCATCGCCGTCCGTGTCGACGAGTTTCCAGATGCCGTTGCGGTCGAAGACGAAGAGTTCGCCGTCGCGGATGGCGCAGGTCATCGGCTCATGCAGGCCGGAGGCGAAGCGGTGCCACGCGGGCTGGTCGCCGGCGAGGCCGCGGACCATCCAGACATCGCCGTCGAGGGTGACGAGCGCGGCGCGGCCGTCCTTGAAGAACTGCACATCGCCCGGCCGGACGGCCCGCTTCCAAGGGTTTTCGACCGGCAGGCCGAGGTGGTCGACCACGTAGGCCGCGGCGGAGGTGGACCGTACGGACTTGGTCTTGATGTCCTGGGGCCAGCGGGAAAGCGGTTCGCGGAGCGGCACGGGCCGGGCGGCGACGGCGGGGGCGGCTTTCTCGTCGCGGTAGGTCACGCAGAGGCGGGTGGTTGCGGCGCTCGCCGGGACGCGGACCACGAAATAATCCTCGTCCGCCTCGATTTCGGCCGGCCCGGTGACGCGAACGCCGGGCTCCAGTTCCTGCGAAGGGCCGTTGCTGCGGGCGCCGGCGACGAGCCGCATTTCCTCGCGGTGCGCGCCCAGTTCGAGGTGGCGTTCCACGACGGGTTCGCCCTCCTGCAGGGACGCCTGCCAGTATTCGGTGACGCTCACGGCGCCGAGGGCGTATTCCAGCACGGCAAGCTTGCCGACCAAGCGGACCGCGCGGAAGCGGGCCTGTCCTTCCGGCAGCGGGCCACGGCCGACTTCCTGCGGACTGGGGGCCGGCGCACGCGGGTCGGCCTTGTTCAGTTTGCCGACCTGCCAGCCGGCGAGGATGCCATTTCCGAGCCACAGTTTGCCCTCGGGTTGCGGGGCGGGGAACTGGCCGCCGAGCGTCTTGCGACTTGGGTCGTGATACGATCCCGGGGCGAGCGCCTTGTCGCTCACGCCTTGGCCGCGCCAGATCGCCGCGACGCGGCAAAGGTCGGTGTCGATCGCGACCCAGCAGCCGTGTGCAAGCGGGAGCACGAGGGCGCGAGGGGAAAGGTTGTCGCGGCAGGTGCCTTCGCGCCGGGCGTCGAGGATCGAGGAGAAGAACGGGAAGTCGGGCTCGACCCAATCACCCCAGGGTTGCGGGGCGTAGGTCGCCTTGGCCCTCTTGGGTTCCTTGGGGGAAGCATCGGCCGCCGTGAGGACGGCGCCTGCCAGGAGCAGGGCGAGGAGGGTGGGGCGGACCATCAGGTTGGGTTGGGTGGAAGGTCTCAGCGGATGTCGAGCTGGGTCAAGGTCCCGCGGAAGGGCTCCGGTCGCGAATATTTCGCCGCCGGGTTCGCGGCGTCGTGGCCGATGCAGAAATCCTCGGCGGGTTGCTTGCCGATGAGCCCGGCTCCCGGGGCGACGATCTCAGGTTGGTCGTCCAGCTGCAGGTGCGGCTTGCCGTCCTTGTCGAGCGCCGCGCGGACGCGGTGGGCTTGGCCATCGGTCGGCGCGGGCAGGGAGACCTCGCTGTTGTCGTCGGCGGCGCGGCGAACGGAGAAGGTCAGCCTGCCGTCGCGGATATGCAGGGCGTAGCCAAGGTTGGTGCCGCCGTGGGAGACCAGGATCGTGTTGGTCTGGGTGGTGGCGAACGTGCAGCTGATCGCGAAGGCGCGTCCGCCGATCCGCGGGGCGTCCGAGGCTTTCAGTTGCGCTCCCGGCTTGAGGTCGGCCAGCGAGGGGGCCGGGCTGGCCGGGGTGGTCGCTGCCTCGGGCGCGTCCTCGCCGTCCCCGTGCTGGCCGATCGGGCGCTTATGGGCCTCGAGTTCCGCGAGGCGTTCGGCGGCTTCCTTGGTCAGGCGGGCGACGATGTCGGGGTGCTTGGCGGCGACGTTGTCGAGCTCGGCGAGGTCGGTGGTGACGTCGTAGAGGGCCGGGGCGGTGCGCGCCGGTTCGCCTTTGCGCCGGGCGGGGTTCAGCAGGAAGAGTTTCCACGGGCCTTGGCGGATCGCCTCCAGTTTCTGCGCGGCCGTGAAATAAAGATGCGTGTCGCGCACCGCCGGCGCGTTCGGGTCGGCCAGGAGCGGGGAGAGGTCGCGTCCGTCGATGACGCGGTCCGTCGGCGGGGTGGTCCCGAAGAGGGTCGCGAGCGTCGGCAGCACGTCGATGTTGCCGGCGATGCGGTCGCAGGTGGTCCCCGCCGGGATGCGGCCCGGCCAGCGCACCAGGCAAGGTTCGCGGACCCCGCCCTCGAGGTTGGTGGTCTTGTTGCCGGAGAACGGCGGAGCGGTCCGGCCCGCCGGCCCGTTGTCGGACGTGAAGATGACCAACGTGTCCTGGTCCAGTCCCTGTTCGCGCAGCGTGTCCATGATCTGGCCGACCGACCAGTCGATCTCCTCCACCGCGTCGCCGAGCAGCCCTTGGGCGCTCTTCCCCTTGAAGCCGGCGGAGGCCGCCACCGGGTCATGGATCATCGTGTAGGGCAGGTAGAGGAAGAACGGCCCGTCGCGTTTCGTCCGCAGGAACCGCACCGCCTCCTCCGTATAGCGGCGGGTCAGTTGCGACTGGTCGGGCTCGGTCTCGATGACCTGTTCGTCGCGGTAGAGCGGCAGCGGCGGGTAGCCCGCGCGGCTCTGCTTCATGTCGTTGCTGTAGGGCAGGCCGAAGTAGTGGTCGAAGCCTTGGCGCGTCGGCAGGAACTCCGGGAGGTGCCCCAGGTGCCACTTGCCGATCATCATGGTCGCGTAGCCGCGGGACTTCGCGACCTCGGCGAGCGTGATCTCGGCGGGGTTGAGCCCGATGCGGTTCCGGGGGAAGAGCACGCCGGGCATGCCGACGCGGGCGCTGTAGCAGCCGGTCAGCAGGCAGGCGCGCGACATCGAGCAGACCGGGGTCGCGTAGAAGTTCGTGAACCGCATGCCTTCCCGGGCGAAGCGGTCGAGGTGCGGGGTGCGCAGCACCTTGTTGCCGAACGGGCCGATGTCCGCGTACCCCATGTCGTCCACGAACAGGATGACGACGTTCGGCGGTTTGGCGGCGTCGGCCGTGGCCGCGACGGCGACGAGGCAGGCGGACCAGAGCAGACGGAGCCGGCGCATCGTTCGGGTCACGGGCGGGCGGCGGCCTCGATCGTCTCCAGCAGGTATTTCCCGTGGATGAAGTTGGCCAGGTAGAGCGGGTGCTTGACCACGGTGCTGGTCAGTTCGGTGGTGATCTTCTCGTCGTGGTTCTCGCGCTCGAAGCACATCCCCACGATGAGCGGCCGGCCGTTCGCGCCTTCGATGAAGCCCGGACCGCCGCTGTCGCCGGGGCTCGCGTGCACGTCCGCGTAGAAGGTGGGGTAGGCCTTCGAGGAGAGCAGGGGCGGGGCGGCGAAGATCGCCTGCCGGGCGACCGGGAAGCCCGCGCGGACGGATTCGATCCCATGCGGGAAGGACAGCAGCAGGAAGGGCGACCCGATGGCCGGTTTCGCCGCGGCCAGGCGCGCCTCGTCGGCGATCTCGCTCGTCGGCAAGGTGGCGTACGTGCCCTTGGGCGGGGTCGTCAGCTTCAGCACCGCCAGGTCGAGCTTCGGGTGGCGCACCCAGGTCGGCTTGCCCTCCTTGCGGATCACGATCGGGGAGTCGTTGCGCTTATAAGAGCCATCGGCCTGCGGCTCGCGGAGGACGATCACGCACGTGTCGCCCTTGGCGCCCTCCATCTGGTGCTGCGTCGTCACGAGGTAGATGGCCTCGTCGGGCGCCGGCCGGCGGTACAGCGAGCAGGTGCCGTTGAGGGCGATGTTGTGCAGCTTGAACGTCGCGGCGTAGGCCTCCTCGGCGTAGTTGGCGCGCGCGACGGCCGCGAGGGTGAGGAACAGGCAGAGGACGGGGCGCATGGCGGGGTCAGCGGGAAAGAGGTACCTCGCAGAAGGTCAGGGCCGCAAGGCCATTGAGGCCGCGCAGCAGGGTCTTCTGGCTCCAGGCCTTGCTGTCGAGGTAGGTGATCACGCCGACGCCGGGCGGCCGGGGCGCCTTCAGGTGGAGCGTCACCGTCGGACCTTCCGCCTGACCGCCCGCCACGAGGTCGGCGATGCCGTCGATCCAGAACTGGCCGCGCAGGGTGTCGTCCCAGCGCATCGGCTGGTCGAAGGTCAAGGTCACCGTCGTCCCGGCCGCGTCGAGCTTCGCCGCGCGCAGGTTGGGCGCCGTCACCGCCGCCGGGAACGTCGCGCCGAACTCCGTCCGGGCCACGACCGGGTAGAGCTGCCGGGCCATCTCCGCGTAGCCTTCGGGCGGGTAGTGGCAACCTCCGGGCGGCTCGATGCCCAGGGTCGACTGGATCGTCAGGTGCGCGAAATCCTCCGGTAGGCGACGCTGCACCTCGCGCAGGCGGTTGTCCGACCCATCGATGCCCATCGCGCAGGATTTCGGCCAGATCTGGAACAGGTAGAGGTGGCCCACGTTCGGGTAGTCCTGGCTCCAAGCGCCCGCCAGCCGGTGGAAGTACTCGCGGTAGCGCTCATAGCCGAAGCCGCCGGGCCCATCGGCGCCTTGGTCGTTCTCGCCTTGATGCCAGAAGATCGCCGAGACCTCGTGCGTCACGCGCGCGGCGCGCACGCGGGCCAGCAGCCGGCCATAGATCGTCGACGGGTCGGTCGGGTCGCCCGCGTCGCGTTGATGCTGGTCGATCCGCGTGCCTCCGACCGCCCCGTTGAGGAAGCACACCGGGATCTTGTCCTGTTCGACGATCCGGCGACCGAGTTCCATGGCCCAGTAGCCGACCTGGTGTTTCCCGGCCGGCGCGCGGTGCGTCGCCACGCCCCAGGTCGGGACCTCGCGGTTGCCCGCGGAGGGGCTGCCGAAGGTGCGGATCCAGTCGCTCCGGTAGTCCGCCTCGCCCTTGCCCCAGTCGGTCGCGACCGCGTTGGATTGCCCCGCGACCAGGAAGACGCGTCCGGCGACCAGGTCCGTCGCCTGATGCAACACCACCTGCGCGCCGCCCAGGTCCGACGTCACCGTGGCTTGGTAATGGACGAGGCCAGGGCGGAGCCCGACCTGGAAGGCGTAGGTTTCGCCGGTGGCGTGTTCCTCGCGGTAGGACCGGCCCTCGGCCGTCACCGTCAGGGTGACCCGGGCGCCCGGACGATCGACCTTGCCGGCGCAGCGCAGCCAACCGAGCCCCTCGGCGCCCAGCCCGTAGAATTGATGGTCGGCCGGCCGTTCGTCGGGGGCCGTCGCGCGTTCGACGCGAGGTGTCCGCTCCGGGCGCGTCACCTGGATGGTCGCTCGGGCCGTGACCGGCGCGCCGCCGTTGTCGACCGTCGCGGAGACGACGAGTTCGCCGTCGCGTTGCGCCCGCAGCAGGCAAAGCGTCGGTCCCCGGGCCTCCTGCGTCACCGCGAAGGTGTCGGCCTGCCAGCGGACGTTCACCTGGCCGGCGCCGGCTTGGGCGAGCGCGGCGGCGTTCTCCGTCACGACCGCCAGCTCCAGCGGGCTGACGCCGTCCCAGCGGGACGGGGCCTGCAGGCGGACCTGCGGCTCGGGGATCGCCTCGCGCACGGTCACCGTCGCGGTCGCGTCGAAGGTGCGTCCGGCGGTGACCACGCGGGCCACGACTTTCACGGGCGCGGCGTCGCCCTGCGTGCGACCCGCGACGAAGGCGAGGCGCAGCTGGTTCGTCGCGAGGGTCGTCTCGCGTCCGTCGCGGACGAGCAACCAGGTGACGCGCTGGGCGCCCGGGGCGTGCAAGCCGAGCGGGAGCCGCCCGCCTTCCGCCACGTCGGCCACGGCGGGCGTCAGCGTCGGTTCGCCGGTCCCGGCCGGCGCCAGGAGCCCGTGGAGCGTCTGCGCGGGGCGTTGGTTGGCGTGGCTGAGCCGGGCCCAGGCCGCGGACCGGGCGACGTTCGACACGCGGACTTCGTCGATTTCGCCGACGTATTCATAGTTGTTATACCATCCGCCAATCCAGAGCCGGGCCGGGCTGGTGAGGTTCATCGGGCCGGCGCGCCCGGCCGGCAACCCGGCGGGTTCGCCGTCCACGTAGACCTGGGCGCCGTCCCCGGTGTAGACGTGCATGACATGCACCCATTCGCCGGCGGGGAAGGGGCGGCTCTGCGTGTTGCCGGCGGAGAAGTAGCAATCCGTGCGCACGTGCGAAGGGCTGCGGTATTGCAGCACGACCTTGCCTTGGCGTTGCTCGTTGCCCCAGCCGACCACGCTCGCGTTGGGTTGGGCGGCCCGGAACCACACCTCGGTCGAATGCGGCTGCGCGCCCGTCGGGAAACCGGCGATCTGGTCACCCGCGAAGATGCCGGCCTTGCCCGGGAAGGCGCGGGCGGCGCCGATGACCCCGGCGGTCGCCTTCGTCCCCGTATCCTTGCCCTTGAGCCGTCCGGTCGCGTCGGTCGCGGGGTCGGCGAGGTGCCAGACCGAAAGGTACCCGTTGCCTTCGCCGAAGACCGCGGGGCCGTTCGAGGCGTCCGTCGCGTCGGGTCGGCCCCAATGCAGGTGGAGCGCCTGGCGCTGCTGGCCCGTGATGCGGGGGATGCGGACCCAGACCGCGGCCGTGCCCGCGGAGGCGTCCCAAGCCTCGATCTCGTGCGGCAGCGCGTGGCCTTGCCCGTCGGTGAAGCGCAGGTCCTCGCCGTGCGGCTTCGCCTCGGCGAAAGGGAACCAGTCGCCGTGCAAGCGGACGAGCAAGGGGAAGCCCTCGACCGATGTCGTGGCCGGCAGATCGACCCCGGCGGCGTCGGTCAGGATCGGCAAGGAGCCATGGTGTCTCCAGCCCGCGAACGGCGTCTCCGCGGCGAACAGCGCCGCCGCGAGGAGCCAGGTGGTCAGGAATGGGCGCATCGGTTCAAAGGTGCTTCAGCCAGTGCAGGAAGGTGCCCGGCTCCGTGATCAGGATGCCGAGGAGGTCGCTCTGCTCGTCCGTCCAGAGACGGACCCGCGGCGGGATGGGTTGGTCGGCGGAGGCGGCCGACCCGATGACCGGACGGTCGAGCACGCGGCGGTCGCGGGCCAGCAGGACCCAGTCCGACGAGTAGATGCCGAGCGTCTCGAGGTTGCCCGCGTCGGCCGCCTCGTCGCTGTCGTGGACGATGGCCGACTGGAGCCGATGGCGGGCGGCCAGCAGCATCACCACCGGTTCCAGGTTCAGCGAACGGTTGGAGATGTGCACGGCGAGCGTCCCACCTGGCGCCAGGTGGCGAAGGTAGGTCGCCATGGCCTCGTCCGTCAGCAAATGCACCGGGATCGCGTCGCTCGAGAAGGCGTCCAGCACGATGATGTCGTAGGCTTGGGCGGGTTCGCGCTCGAGGCTCAGGCGGGCGTCGCCCATCGTGATCTCCACCTTCGCCCGGGTGTCCCGCAGGAACGTGAAGGTCCCGCGCGCCAGCTTCACGATGTCCGCGTTGATCTCGTAGAAACGGAAGGTGTCACCGGTCCGGCCCCAGGCCGACAGGCTCCCCGTGCCCAGGCCGACCACCGCGACCTTGCGTCCGCCGGTCGGCCGGTCCGCCTGGAAGAGCCGACCGACCCCGCTGGTGGCGGTGTAATACGTCGCCGGTAGACGGCGCAGGTCCGGGTCGGTGTATTGCAAACCATGGGTCGTGCCGCCGTGCTGGAGCACGAGTCGATGTTCCAAGGGGTCGCCGGCGTGGTGCTCCGTCACCTTCAGGACCCCGTAGAAATTGCGGGATAACGCGTAGGCGCCGCGCGCGCCCTGATGGAGGTCGAAGCCGAGGGCGGCGGCGAGCGCGCCCAGCGCGAGGAGGGACGCCGCCCAGGCCCAAGGCCGCCGGCCGCGATGCAGCGGGCTCGCCGGGTCGAGCGCGAGGACGCCGAGGACCAGCAGCGCCGAGAGCACCAACGCTCCCTGGAACTCGCCATGCTGGTCGAGCAGCCACGGGGCGCCGACCGCGACGAACAGGCCGCCGCAGGCGCCTCCCGCCGAGAGCGACAGGTAGAAGCCCGTGAGTCCGTCGGCCTCCGGACGCAACCGGTAGACCTCGCCGTGGCAGGCCATGCAGCACACGAAGAGGGTGGTCAGGTGGACGCCCAGCTCCTGGTACATCGTCAGGTCCGCGCCCACGGTCGCCAGCCAGGGGAGCGGCGGCCAGCCGCCGGCCAGCGCCGACTGGTGATGGCCGAGCAAGGCGACCACGCTCGCCGTCAACGCCAGCGCGAGCAGCGGCAGCCAGAAGCGTCGGCGGTACCAGCGCGGGCTGTCGAAGCAGACGATGAAGCTCAACAGGTACAGGCTGAGCGGCAGGACCCACAGGAAGGGGATGACGGCGATATCCTGGCAGAGCGTGTTCGTCGTCGCGAGCAGCAGCACCACCGCGCAGGCCGGCAGCAGGAACCAGCACCAACGTCGCGCGGCGGGAGGATCGCCGGCGGCGGGCGTGGTCGTCGCGGCCGCGGCCGGGGTCGTCGCCGCGGCCAGCCAGACCCGGGAGCCGCACCACGCCGCCAGGACGACGAACCCGACCAGGCCCCAGGACCAGGCGGTCGCCTGTTGGTGGCGCGTGAGGTTCGGTTCGACGAGGAACGGGTAGCCCAGCAACGCGAGCAACGAACCGACGTTGGAGAGCGCGTAGAGACGATAGGGAGAGACGCCCGGGTGCGCGCGGCTGAACCAGGCCTGCAGCAGCGGGCCGGTCGCGGAAAGCATCAGGTAGGGCAGCCCGAGGCAGCGTAGCAGCAGGCCGAGGATGTGCGCGGTCGGCGCCTCGGCGTCGGTCGGCTTCCACGCCTCCGCCGGTGTGATCGGCAGGAGGCAGAGCGCCAGCAGCAACAGGCCGAGGTGGGTGACGACCTGCGTGCGCGGCCGGAGCCGTCGGATGCTGAAGTGCGCGTAGGCGTAGCCGCCGAGCAGGAGCACCTGGAAGAACAGCATGCAGGTCGTCCAGACGGCCGGGCCGCCTCCGAACCAGGGCAGGATGAACCGGGCGATCAGCGGTTGGACGAGGAAGAGCAACAACGCTCCCCAGAAGATGGCGAGGCCGTAGGCGAACATGTCAGGCGCGCGGGGCCGCGGGGTGGTGGGGAGCCATGGCCGCAGTTAACCCCGCCGCCGGGCGGGCTCAACCCCCAAGGCGGGCCGATCGGCTCAGGACAGGGCCAGGACGCCCGTGCTATCGCCGAAACGGTCCTTCTTGACCCCCATGCGCTGCAACAAGGCCAGGTGCAGGTTGCACATCGGCGTCTTCACGGGGGAGGTCAGGCGTCGCCCCGAGCGGATCGTGCCGGCGCCACCCCCCGCGAGGAGCAGGGGCAGGTCGTCGATGTCGTGCTTGTTGCCGTCGCGGATGGAGCAACCGAAGAGGATCTGGCTGTTCTCGAGGACGTTGCTTTCGCCTTCCTGGAGGGACTGCAGCTTCTCGCACAGGTAGGCGAACTGCCCGATGTTCCACTCGATGATCTTGCTGTACTGGACGAGCGTGCCGGGGTCGTTCTCGTGGTGGGAGATCCCGTGCCAGTAGTTCTTCACCCCGTCGAGGAAGTCGAAGCGCCGGCCGGATTGCGCGTCGCCGATCATGAAGGTGCTGATGCGCGTCGAATCGGACCAGAAGGCCAGCGCGAGGATGTCGAGCATCTGCCGAACGTGCTCACGGTGGTCCTTGGGGATGCCCGGGCCCGGGCGCGGCAGGTCGAAGCGACCGGCGTTGATCCAGCGCTTCTGCGGCTTGAGCGTGTTCTCGAGGCGCTTCTCGACGGCGCGGACCGACTCCAGGTACTCGTCGAGCTTCACGCGGTCGGCGGAGCTGATCTTGCCCTTGATGAGCCAGGCATCCTCGCTCACCGCGTCGAGCACGCTGAGGTCGTCGCGCTGCAGGGCGTTCGTCACCGCGGCTTGGTTGGGGTTGAAGCCGGAGACGACCGGGCCGGCGGAGGCGGTGCGGAAGAGGCGGTCGAAGGCCAGCTGCGGGACGATCTCCTTGGGCACCGGGGTGTGCGGGTCGCGCCACGAGAGGTGCGAGCCGTAGAGCATCGCGAACCCGCCGCCCGCGTTGTCGACGCCGGAGCGCGTCGGCTCGAGGCCCAGCTCGAAGCTCGGTAGGGGCGTCTGGTTGCCGATCTCGGCGGCCATGACTTGGTCGGCGGAGACGCCGCCCACGTCGATGTCGCTGCCGGCGTTGCGCTTCACGAAGCCGCCGTGCAGCCAGGCCGGCACCTTGGGCCAGTGGCCGTTGCGGCCCGCCGTGCGCTGGTTGGTGAGGTTCTCGAGGACGATGAGGCGGTCCTTGACGTTCTTCAGCGCCTGCAGGGATGGCGAGAGCTCGTACTTCTCGCCGGAACCGGCGGGACGCCAACGGCTGACGTTCACGCCGTTCGGCATGAAGAGGAACGCCGAACGCAGGGGCGGCTTCGCGAGCTTCTGCTCCGCCTTCGCCTTGGGGACCATCGCCTCCATCATCGGGAGGGCCAGCGCGGCGCCCATGCCGCGGAGCATCGTGCGTCTGGAGATCGGGCGGAACATCGGGGTGGAAAGGGGAGGGGGCAGGGGGACTGTGGCCGGGGGACGGGAGGAAGGCAAACCGAGTCGGGAGGGTGGTCGCTTATTTGGTCGGTTTTTCCTTCGGCGCGGGCTTCGAGGCGGGGCGCTCCGCGACCGCGTCGCGGTTCCGGAAGGGGATGCTGAGCACGACGGCCTCGAGGAGGGTCCGCGCCTTGAAGCCATCGGCTTCCAGCTGGTCCACGATGCCCTCGATGGTGCCGTCGTCGCGGTCCCCGAGGCTGCGGCCCAGGGCGTAGCCGAGCATCTTGGCGGTCGTCTGCCGGGCGAAGTCGCGTTTGCGCTCGAGGATCAACCGCTTGAAGCCCCCGATGCCGTCGAAGGCCTTGCCCTCCGCGGTCCGGCCCGAGGCGTCGATCGGCTGGCCTTTCTCGTCGACGTCGCGCCAGCGGCCCAGCCGGTCGTAGTGGTCGAGGGAGAAGCCGATCGGGTCGATGACGTTGTGGCAGGACGCGCAGGTCGCGTCGGCGCGGTGCAGGGCGAGCTTCTCGCGCAGCGACAATTTCGCCTTCTTGTTGCCGCCGGCGTTGTCGAGCGACGGTACGTTGGGCGGCGGCGCCGGCACCGGCGTGCCGAGCAGCGTGCCCAGCACCCACGAGCCGCGCAGCACCGGGCTGGTGCGGGTCCCCGGGGAGGTCAGCATCTGCACCGCGCCCAAGCCCAGCACGCCCCCGCGGCGTCCGTCGGCGATCTCCACCCGGCGGAACTCGTCGCCCTGCACGCCGGGGATGCCGTAGTAGGCGGCCAGACGCGCGTTGAGGAACGTGTAGTCCGCGGAGACCAGCTCGAGCAGGCTGCGGTTGTCCCGGATCAGGTGGTTCGTCAGCGCGAGGGCCTCCGCGCGCAGGTCGTCGCCGATCTCCTTCGTGTAGATGCCCTTGGAGTCCTTGGCTTCGGGGGAGGCGGGCACGGTGTCGCCGACCGCCTTGGTGCCGAGCCATTGCTCGGTGAAGGTCTTCAGGAAGGAGGCGGAACGGGGGTCGGCCAGCATCCGCTGCAGCTGGCCCTTCAGCGTGGCGGGGTCGTTGAGACGGCCGGCGTCGGCGAGGGCGTTCAGTTCCGCGTCCGGCATGCTGTTCCAGAGGAAATACGAGAGGCGCGTCGCCAGCTCATGGTCGGTGACCGGGCGGAGGCCCGGTTCGACGTGATCGCGTTCGAGGCGGAAGAGGAAGCGCGGCGACACGAGGACGGCCTTGAGCGCGAGCTTCATCGAAGTCTCGAAGTTCTCGCCGCGACCGGCGGAGCGATCGAACAGCGCCAGGTTCTTCTCGATGTCCGCCGGGCCGACCGGGGCGCGGTAGGCGAGCCGGGCGAACTTCAACAGCAAGGTGGCGGCGGCCTCGCGGCGCGCGGCCGGGCTCCGGCCCGCGAGGGAGGTCGTACCGACGTCGCCGAGCAGCCGGCGGTGGGCTTCCTGTCGCTCGGGGGTGACCTTCCGGGGTTTGTCGGCCAGACCGATCTCGCCGAGCTCCGCCTCGCCTTCCTCGCAGGCGAGCGTGAGGCGATGGGAGCCGCGGAACAGCTGCAGCTGGAGCTCGGTCGGCTTGCCGTTGTCGACCGTGAAGCGCTGCGCGGCGATCCCGTCGACCTTGAGTTCGAGTCGGGCGGGCTTGGCCGGGTTGGTGCGGGCGGTCACCGTCACCGTGTGCGGGGCCGTCATCGGGACCGGGAAGAAGATCGACGCTTCGCCGCCCGCCTTGAGCCGGGGGGACGCGCCGCCTTCGAGGTCGGTCGGTCGGAAGGTGCGTCGGGTCTCGGGCACCAGGATGGCCTCGTCCAGGATGGCCTCGGCGGCGTCCAGGTAGCGCTCCATCAGGATGACCGGCAGGTACAACGTCTCCCCGTTGTTGTCGAAGCCCTCGCCGCCGCCCCCGTCGGACGGGAACGTCTGCGAGAACTTGAACTTCAAGCCGAGCAGGTCGCGGATGGTGTTGTCGTATTCGAGCCGGTTGAGGCGGCGCGCCGTGACCGCCCCGGCGTACGGCCCCATCTCCTTCGCCGAGACGCGGAGCACGCGCTCGATCCAATCGGCGAGCAGACGGCGTTCCTCCTCGGAAGGCTGGTCGTCCTTGGCCGGGGGCATCGTCCGGTTGCGCAACTGCGCGACCGCGCTGCGCAGCTCGCCGCGGTGCGACTGCAGTTGGGAAAGGTCCTTCAAGCCCAGCAGGCCGACCTGCTTGGAAGGTCCGTGGCAATCGCCGCAGTAGTTGAGCAGCAGCGGGCGGATCTCCGCTTTGAAGGTCGCCGCGTCCTCCGCCGAGGCCGCGCCCAGCGGGGCGGCCGCCAGGACGAGGGCGAGACAGGGACGGAAGCGCGGCACGGGCTTACTTCTTGGTGGTGACGCGGGTCGGCGGACGCAGCTCGTCGGCCGTCCAGCCGTTGGTGCGGCCGGCGTCCTGGGCGCGGATGTCGTGGACGAACTTCGCGTCGACCGGCGAGGCGGTGTGCTCCCATTCCCGGCGGATGTAGGTCAGCACGCCCGCGACGTCCTCGTCGCTCAGTTGCGGCAACGGCGGCATGGTGAGGTCCCAGGTGCGGCCCGCGACCTTCACCGGACCGCCGAGGCCGTGGGAGATGATGCGCACGAGGCTGTCGGGCTTGCCGAGGACCCAGTCGCTGTCGACGAGGGGCGGGGCCAGGCCGTCGAGCCCGAAGCCATGCGGTTGGTGGCAGGCGGCGCAGAGGGTGTCGAACGTGACCTTGCCCTTCGCGAACAGCGCCGTCTGGGCGGGGTTCAACGGGGCGATCTTGGGCTGCGCGGGGGCCCCGGGCTTGCCCGGCCAGGCGAGCCGGGCGGTGACGGCGGTCAGCGCCTTCTGGCCTTGCAGGCTCGCGAGGGCGGCCGGCTCCTTCGCCAGCCAGAGCAGCTTCGGCGCGGGGCCTTTCGCGTTCTTGCCCTTGCCGGTGTTGCCGTCCGAGGCGAGCCCGCGCAGGAGGGCGGTCTGGGCGTCGCGGTTGGCGCTAAGGTTCGCGGCGAGGGCGAGCATCTCCTCGAACGGGCCGGCCTTGTTGGCCGAGGCGATCAAGGTCGCCAAGGCCTCGAGCGCGGCCTGGGCGGGCGCACCGGCTCCCCGGCTCGCGATCGCCTTCGCCAAGGTCGTCTCGCGTCCGCGGACGCCGGTGAGGGCCGCCTCGCGGAGCAAGGGGACGTCGCCCTGACGGGAAAGCAGCTCGGCCAGCGCCTCGTCGGCCGCCGGCTGGTTCATCGCCGACAGGCGCATCGCGACATGCGTCAGCACCAGCTTGTCGGTCTCCTTCGTGAGCGCCGTGAGCGCCGGGAGGGCGTCGGGCGGGGCCAGGCGAGCCGCCGCCGCGCGGACTTGCGGGTGGGCGTCGCGCAACGCGGACTGGATGAGCATCGCATCGATGAGGCCGAGGCCATCGAGGGTCCAGAGAGCATGCAGCCGGCCAAGCGCGGGTGCCTGGACGTCGGTCGCTAGCGTCCGCAGGGCCGGGCCGATCGAGGCGTCGCCGGCCTCCACCAGCAGGCGCTGGGCGGTGTCGCGCACCCAGCCGTCGGCATGGGTCAACAGTCGCACGCGTCCGGCGGCGTCCGCCGGGATCGTCGCCCGGGTGACCTTTCGGCCGCCCTCGGGCACGATGCGCCAGATGCGGCCTTGGTTGAAGGGCTGCTCCAGGTGGCGCGCCTTGATGTTCGCCTCGAGGTAGTGGGTGAGGAACGCCGTGTGCTGGACGATGCCGCGGTACATGTCGACGACGTAGAGGCAACCATCGGGGCCGTTGACGACCTGCACCGGGCGGAAGCGCTCGTCGGTCGAGGTGAGGAACTCGTGGCCCTTGGCGCCGTCGGTCGCCTTGATCACGCCATCCTGCTCGTTCAGCAACAGCCGCTTGATCAGGTTCACCGAAGGTTCGGGCACGAACGCGTTGCCGCGGTAGTCGGCCGGGTAGGCGTCGCCGCGGTAGACCACCGCCCCGCAGGTCGCGGTCGCCTTGGCCAGCGTGCCGTCGTCGCGCAAGGTCTTCGCGTCATAGCCGCGGTTCACGCCCGGGGTCGGGTGGGAAGGGTAGACCGACTGGTCGGTCATCACTTGATGGTTGAGGCCGGCCGCGTTGCGCAGGAGCGGGTTGCGCGCGTAGGCCGGCGCCGGCAGCAGGTCGGCGCGGAGCAGGTCGGAGTTGTAGTTGTAGAACAGGCGCCCGAAGTCGTCCTGGCACAAGCCCCACTGGCCGCGGCCGAGGCCCGGTCCGCGCTGCCAAGCACCCGCCTTGAGGCGTAGGCCGGTGCCGTAGCCGGCGGCGTAGACCGTGTTGTCGAGCGCCCAGACCGGCGTGTTCGCCATGTGCTCGGGCTGCCCGCCCGCCGTCCCGAAGTCGGTCGCCACCACCATGCGGCTGTCGGCGCGACCGGCGCCCTTCGTGTCGCGGCAGAGGATGAGCTCCGGCGGCACCGCGATCAGCGCACCGCCGTTCACGGCGAGGACCGAACGCGGCATCACCACGCCGTCGAGGAAGGGGGTGGCCTGGTCCATGCGCCCGTCGCCGTCGGAATCGGTCAGCAAGGAGACGCGACCCAGCGGTTCCTTCTCGGTCGAGCCGGTCAGGTCGCGCATGTAGCCGCGCATCTCGACCACGTACATCCGGCCCTGGTCGTCGAAGCTGATCGCCACCGGCGTCTCGATCATCGGCTCGCTGGCCACCAGCTCGATGCGGAAGCCTTTCTCCAGCCGGAAGGTCGCCAGCTCCTCGGCGGGCGTCAGCGGCTTGGGCGGCGGCAGGTTGAACTTGATCTCCACCTGGTCGGGCCCCGCGTTGCCCTTGTTGAGGGCGAAGGCGGACGCGCCGAGCAGCAGCGCCAAGGGAAGGACCAGGGCTTTCATGGGGGGTCTTAAGGGGCTTAAGACAGCCCAAAGCCCCGCTGGTTGCGAGGGGAAACCACCCCGTCGCCGCCTACTTGGCGGCGGGGTCGGGCCAGGTATCCGTGCGGAAACCCGAGGCGGGCAGGCCGGCCCCGTTCACGAGGTTCGCGTCCGGGTTCTCCGCCCAGGCATAGCGGACCGCCACGGGGGCGGCCACCGCCGCGGAACGCACGACCACCGTGGTCCCTTCGATGCGGGCCTCGGCCGGTTTCCATTTCTGGTCAGGGCCCGCCAGGAGGAAACCGCGCGGGGCGGCGCCGTCGCGGGTCTTGAGGCCCTCGCCGTGGCGGAAGGCGACGCGGACGGCGTCGCCCTCGACCTGGTGGCCGGCGGGGAGGGGTCCGCTGCTCGCGGCGACCTTGCGGTCGTAGACCGTCGCGAGCGCCCAGTAGGACAAGCGCCGGCCGACCTCCTGCTTGTTCTTCGGGTGGATGTCCTTGGGGTCGCCGATGTCGAGGGTGATGGCCATGCCGGTCTTCGGGAGCGCGAGCACCTTCATCATCGACTCGCGCAGGCGCGGCCAGCTTTCGGAACTGGAGTCGCGGTAGTTGGGCAGCTGGACCCAGGCGAACGGCACCTCGTCCTGCCAAAGCGCGCGCCAGCTGGTCACGAGCTGGCTGAGCTGCGTCTCGTAGAGGCCGGGGTTGCCGGCGTTGCCTTCGCCTTGGTACCAGAGCATGCCGCGCAAGGTGAACGGGGCGAGGTTGGCGACCTTGCCGTTGTAGAGGCCGGCGGGCGCTCCCTTGAACTTGCGGTTGGCGATCGGCTCGACCGGCTTGCGCGGCGCTTCCTTGCCGTCGGCCTTGGCTTGGTCCGCGGCGAGCTTCCAAGCGGCGAGCTGCTTCTCGTAGGCCGCGGTGGCCTTCACGGGATCGAAATCGAGGTAGGCCTTCCGTTGGGCGTCGTGGTTGCGTTTCGTCGCGGGGTCCGACGACTGGGTCTCGGCGGAGACCCACGATTCTATGGGGGTGCCGCCGACGGAGGTGTTGACGAGGCCGACGGGTACGCCGA
>JBEGOO010000122.1:0-5664 GCA_041182045.1 Verrucomicrobiota bacterium | reverse complement strand
TGCTCCGAGGTCGATGGCGAGGTAATTGGACATGGTCAGAAGGGGCAGGGGAGGGTGAAAAGGGTCACATACCGAGCATTTTCTGCCGGTAATGTTCGTCGGGGCGTCCGGCGATACGCTCGCACTGTTCGGCGGTCAGGAAGACCGGGCCACCCAAGGAGGCGGCGCCGACGAAGATCTCGGCGGCTTTCTCGGCCATGAGCAGGGAGCCTAGGACGGACTTAGGGGAGGAACCGACGGCGATGATCCCGTGGTTCTGGAGGAGGATGATCTTCGGGTCGCGCCCGGTGCGCTTCACGAAGGTGACGACTTCACGGCGGATGGCCTGGGAAAGACCGAGGCCGGGTTCGGCGTAAGGCACGAAGACTGATTCGACTCCGCACATCACGATCTCGTCCGGACAGGCGCGTCGCTCGGCGAACTCCCGGGCGCGCGGCGAACAGAGGATCTGGTTCACGGCGATGGCGTGCACATGGCCGACGCAGGCGACGCCGGGCAGGGTCAGCAGGTAGGCGTGAAAGAGCGCCTCGATCGAAGGCTTCTTGTCCGCTTCGTTCGTGCGCGCCGCGAAGAGCGCGAGGTCGATCTCGGCGTCCGTCGCGCCACGCGCCTCAAGGAGCGGCAGCAACCGGTCGAAGCGGCAGGTCGTGAGGTCGGTCGGACGGAGCGAAGCGAGGCTGGACCCGGAAGCCTTGACCGCGAACGTGCGCTCATCGAGACGCAGGGAAGTGTTGCCTTCGCCGAGGATGGCCATGCGCAGGCGTTCGCCACCCAACGCATGGGAGAGTTCAAGCAACGACTGTAGCGCGTCGGTGGGCATCGGACCGCAGGCGGAGGACCAGGTCGGGCCTCAGGCGGTGAGCACGTGGTCCGGGGCCATCTTGACCTTGGCGCGGACGACGGACTCGGCATCGGCATCGGTCACCAGGAAGAGCGGGCTGACGTCGCGCGTCACGGCGCAGGGACCGCCGCGGCCGAGCTTGACCTTATTCATGCAGATGAGGACCTCGTCGCTGCGGCGGATGACTTCACGCTGCTGGTGCGAGATATCTCGCTGCGAATTCCAGAGACCGTTCTCGTCGATGCCTTCGGCGCCGAGCAAGGCCACGTCGAAGTTCCAGCGCGCGACCTCCTCGAGCGTGCGGTCGCCGGCGACCATCGCATGGCGCGTGAGGAAGAGACCGCCAGGGATGTAGACCTCGACGCCAGGCAAGGACGAGATCAGCTGGGCGGTGGGCAAGCAGGTGGTGACGATCTGCAGGTCGGGCACGCCCGAAGCCGCGATGGCTTCAGCGGCGAAGAAGATCGTCGAACCCGAGTCGAGGTAGACGGTCATGCCGGCCTTGACGCGGGAAGCGGCCTTGTTGCCGATCTTGCGCTTGGCTTCGGCGTCCTCGACCTTGCGGTCGTCGAGCGGCGGGAAGTTGCGGTTGAAATCGGAAAGCGCGCCGCCGTGCGTGCGCGTGATGCGACGTTGGCTCTCGAGCTCGGTCAGGTCGCGGCGCGCCGTGGCCTCGGAGACGTTGAACTGTTTGCAGATCTCGAGCACCGGAACGTAACCGACTTTGCTGAGGAGTTTCGCGATGGCTTCCCGACGGGCTTCGATGATGTGGCGTGCGACTTTCATAAAGAGTGCCTTTTAATGACCGTTGGCGGTCAACCGTGCAATAACCGATTGATTAGCGATTCCGGTCAAAAGGCGTATTTCGCACAATATAAATTATGTCTAATCAGATAATGATGAATGAATAGAGGCATCGCCGTGATGTTAATGGTATTGTCTTGGGCCTGAAACGACCTTGATTTAGACGATGCGACGCATCGTCATGACCCTCGTTCGCACCGATTACACGGCTTTTCTGCTCCTCCTTTCCTTGGCCGCCGCGTTTTCGGGCTGCTCCACCGCCGGCGGTCCTCCCGGCAAACTTCCCCTGCTCGAGCAGACGAGCTCCGGATTGCGGATCGAGCAAGGCGCCGCCTCCCAAGGGGCCGAGCCGCGGCGCGCCCCGATCCAAGCCCTGATCCTCCACCACACCGCGGGCTCCCTCGCCGGTTCGTACGACGTGCTCCAAGGCAAGAAATCCGACCACCGGGTCGGCATCCATTACCTGGTCACCGACGAAGCCAAGCCGCGCGTCATCGCGATGGTCCCGGAGAACAAGGCCGCGTTCCACGCCGGCAAGAGCTTCTGGCGTCAGTTCGACGGCCTCAACCAGCATTCCATCGGCATCGAGATCATCAACCTCGACGGCAACGTCCATCCTTACTCGCCGGCGCAGAAGGAAGTCATCGCCAACCTTTGCGCGGACATCCTCCGCCGTAATCCCGGCATCGCGCCGACCGAGGTGCTCGCGCATTCCGACATCGCCGTCGGCCGCAAGGTGGACCCGGGTCTGTTGTTTCCCTGGGCCGAGCTCGCTGCGCGCAACCTCGGCGCTTGGCCGCTGGCCGCCGATGTCGAAGCCTTCGCGAAGTCCGCGCCGACCGCCGAGCCGGCCGAGTTGCGCCGCTTGCTGATGACGTATGGCTACGCGGTCGAGCCCGGCGATGGCGGGCTCAAGCTCGCGGTCGAATCCTTGCAGCGCCATTTCCGTCCGCGCAAGGTCGACGGCGTCGCCGACGGCGAGACGGTGGCCATCCTGCGCGCGTTGGTGAAGCGCTACCGCACCGGGCCGACGGTGCCGTCGCCCTCCCCTGTCCCGCCCGCCGCCGTCCGTCCGGTCAAGGGCGCCAAGCCCGCCAAGCTCAAACCTTGAGCTGATAGCCGGTGCGCCGCAGAACCTTGTTCGCGAAGCCGCGCAAGAGGTCGCGTTCCGGGTAACGGAGCCGGTCCAAGAACACCGCGTACGCGATCATCGCGAGGCCGCCGCCGAGCAGCATGGAGAGCCCGAGGTTCAGTTTCTCGGGCAGTCGACCGTAGCCGAGGAGATGCAACCAGGCGTAGGCTTGATACGCGATGATGGCCATCCCGACGGAACCGACCAGGACCTGGAGGGATGGCTTGAGCATGGGCTCATCCAGGAACTCCGGGGCGAGCCGCTTAAGGTAGTGTCGCAGGACCAGGTATTGCCAGACGGTCGAGACCGCGTTGGCGAGGGCCAGACCCTCGACGCCGTGACCGGACCACACGGCCGCGAGCGAGCCGACGAAATTGACGACCAACGCGTGGACCGCGGCGATCAAGGTGACCCGGGTCCGGCCGGCCACGTTCAGCGCCCGCGTGGCCAGCGAGATCATCGCGTAGAACGGCATGGCGATCGCGAACAGGACCAGCAGGCGGCTGGTGGCGGCGCAGTGCTCGGGGGTGAACTTCCCGAACTCGAAGAGGAGCTGGACGATCGGCCCGGCCAGCACCGCGAGCCCGAACGCCGCGCCGATGTTCACGGCGAGGATCAGCCGCAGGCCGCGGGCGTAGTTGCGCGACAGCGCCGGACGGTCGCCTTGGGCGAAGGCCATGGCCAGCGCCGGGAACATCACCACGGCGATCGACGCGCTGAAGAGCCCGATGGGCAGCTCGACGATGCGGTTGGCGAGGTAGTAGTAGGTCAGGCCCGCGTCGCTGACCTTGAAGGCGAGCCCGCGGGAGACGAGGAAGTTGATCTGCTGGATGCCGGCGCCGAGCGCGGCCGGGAGGAAGGCGACGCTGAGCGTGCGCCAGGCGACGGGATCGACGTGGACCGGCCCGGGACGCCAGCCTTCCTGGCGCAACCCTTGCAACGGGATCAGCAGCTGCAAGGTCCCGCCGGCGAGCGCCCCGGCGCAGAGCCAACCGGCCTTGCCCATCTCGGTGTCCGCCAGCAGCCCGAACAAACCCAGGCCGACGATCATGCAGAGGTTCAGGAGCCCCGAGGCGATCTCCGCCAGGCCGAAGCGACCGCGGAGGTTGACCGCGGAGGTGAAGAGCGCGGCCACGCAGATCAGCGGCATGTACGGCATGCAGGCGGCCGTGAGGATCGCGACGTTGGCGTCGGCCGGCTGGACGAAGGCCCACAGCAAGGCCCCGCCGATGCCCAGCAGCGTCAGCCCGATCATCCCGGGCAGGATCCGGCGCAGCGCGTAGTTCAGGAAGCCGAAGGCCGCCGCCTGGCCGTCGCGCGCGGTCTTGTCGGCCAGCACCGGCACGATGGCCGCGGTCAACGCGCCCTCGCCGAGCAGGCGGCGGAACAGGTTGGGGATCTGGAACGCGAAGAGGAAGGCGGCGCCCACGGCCGAGGCCCCGAAGACGCCGGCCGTCAGCTGGTCGCGGACCAACCCGAGCACCCGCGAGACCATGGTCCAGGACGCGGTCTTGGCCATGTCCCGGTACTGGCGCGCCTGCTCGGTCATCGGCTCAGGGCAGGATCGCGCGCATGCCTTCCTCCAGCACGGCGCGGAGCGCCGGCACGAGGTCGGTGCGCGGCACCTCGGCCTCGCTGCGGTCGGCCAGGCTGCGCACCTTCGCCACGCCCTTCGCGACCTCGCCGCCGCCGTAGACCAAGGCGTACTTGGCCCCCGCGGTCTCGGCCTGTTGCGCGAGCTTGCCGAACTTGCCGTCGCGCAGGTTGTACTCCACGCGGAAACCGGCGCGGCGGAGCGTCGCGACATCCTCGAGCGCGGCCGCGCGGGCGTCGTCGCCGAGGATCATCGCGTAGAAATCGGGACCGTCCGCGTAGACCGGCAGCAGCTTCCTCAGCTCGAGCAGGTCGCGCAGGGTGACGTCGCCCATGCCGAAGCCGACGGCGGGCAGGTCGGGTCCGCCCATCTTCTTCACGAGCGCGTCGTAGCGGCCGCCGCCCGCGAGGGCGCGGGCCTCGCCGCCGGTCTCGAAGGCCTCGAAGACGAAGCCGGTGTAGTAGGCCAGGCCGCGCACGATGGTGAGGTCGATCGCGACGCATTCGGCGAAGCCGAGGGCCGTCAGCGTGCCGAGCAGATATTTCCAGTCGCCGAGGCGTTCGGCCAGGGCGGGGTCGCCGGCGGCCAGCCGCTCGAGGTCGGCGAGCGACTTGGTGTTGGCGAAGGCGCGCGCGGAGGCGAGGGCCTGCGCCGGGTCGACGGCGGTGCCGGCGAGCGCGGCGGTCATCGCTTGCAGCAGGTCGGCCGGCGAACCGCGTTCCAGCTTGTCGACGACGCCGAGCACGGCGGTCGCCTGCGCCTCGGGGATGCCGAGCGTCGCGAGGTAGCGGAACCACAGGGTGCGGTCGGAGATGCGGATGCGGAAGTCCGCCTGCGTCAACCCGAAGCCCATCAGGCAGTCGGCGCACAACGCGACGATCTCGGCGTCGGCCGCGGGCCCGGCCTCGCCGAGGAGGTCGGCGTTCAGCTGGTAGAAGGCGCGGAGCCGGCCTTTCTGGGGCTTCTCGTAGCGGTAGCTCTCGCCGATCGCGAACCAGCGGATCGGCTTGGGCATGCCGTTGGCCTTGGCGCCGACCATGCGGGCGAGCGCCGGGGTGAGCTCGGGCCGCAGGGTGACCTTGCGGCCGCCCTTGTCCTCGAAGTTGAAGAGCTGGCGCACGATCTCCTCGCCGGATTTCTCCGTGAAGAGCTCCAGCGGCTCGAGCACGGGCGAGTTCCACTCGCGGAAACCGTAGCGCCGGCAGGCGCCACGCCAGATATCCATGATATGACCGATGACCGCCTGGTCCTCGGGATAGAACTCCCGGAAACCGGGGAGCGTTCGAATGTCGG
>JBEGOO010000121.1:0-17842 GCA_041182045.1 Verrucomicrobiota bacterium | reverse complement strand
TCGGGCGAGACGATCCTCGACTACTCGGTCTACGACGCGATCCGCGGCGGCTTCGGCAAGGTCGTCTTCATCATCCGCCCGGACTTCGAAGCCGACTTCCGCGAGCGCATCGCGGCGAAGTTCGCCGGCCGCATCGAGGTCGGCTTCGCGTTCCAGACGCTCGACCGGCTGCCCGCCGGCTTCGCCGTCCCGCCCGGCCGCGAGAAACCGTGGGGCACCACCCACGCGATCCTCTGCGCCCGCGACGCGGTCACGACCCCCTTCGCCGTGATCAACGCCGACGACTTCTACGGGCGCGACTCCTACGCGACGCTCGGCCGGCGCCTCGCCACCCTCGGCAACGCGGATCGCACCTTCTGCATGGTCGGCTTCACGCTGCGCAACACGCTCTCCGACCATGGCACGGTCGCCCGCGGGGTCTGCCGCACCGACGCGACCGGGCGTCTCACGGACATCAAGGAGCTGACCAAGATCGCCCGCACCGCGAACGGCGCCGAGCACCGCGCCGAAGATGGCGCCGTCACGCCGCTGACCGGCGACGAGCCGGTGTCGATGAACATGTGGGGCTTCACGCCGGCCATCTTCCCCCTGCTTGAGCAGGACTTCCGCGCCTTCCTCGCCGCCCACGGCCAGGAGCTGAAGAGCGAATCCTACATCCCCATGGCGGTCGGGGCGCTGGTGACCGGCGGTCTGGCCAGCTGCGACGTGCTCCGCACGACTTCCGCCTGGTTCGGCGTGACCTACCGCGAGGACAAGCCCGCCGTGCAGGCCAACATCCTCGAACAGGTGCGCCAAGGCGCCTACCCCTCCGCCCTCTGGGCCTGACCCCATGCAAGAACACATCACCCACGACACCCGGGCCGTCGCCCGCCACTTCGCCCTCCTCGGCGACTACGTCTCCGCCCCGCCCTACGGCAGCGGCCACATCAACGACACCTTCGCGCTCGAGATGAGCCAGGGCGGTCGCTCCGTCCGCTACGTCCTGCAGCGCATCAACCACAACATCTTCAAGAACCCGGACGGCCTGATGCGCAACGTGGAGCGCGTCTGCCGCCACGCCCAGGCCAAGCTCGCCCAGGAAGGCCGGGCGCACGCCTCGCGCCGCGCGCTCACGCTGGTCCCGACCCGCGAGGGCCAAGGCTGGTACGTCGACCCGCACGGGAACCGCTGGCGCTGCTACGTCTTCGTGGAAGGCGCCACCGGCCATGATGTGATCCGCAACGCCGACCAAGCCTACCAGGCCGCCAAGGCGTTCGGGGCGTTCCAGGCCCTCCTGGCGGACCTCCCCGGCGAGCGCCTGGTCGAGACCATCCCGAATTTCCACCACACCCCCGGACGCTACGCCGCCTTCCTCGCCGCCCTGGCGAAGGACAGCCATGGCCGCGCCGCCGAGGCCGCGAAGGAGATCGCCTTCGCCCAGGCCCGCGCCCACGAGGTCGGCCTCATCGTCGACGCCATGGCCCGCGGCGAGATCCCGGAGCGGGTCACCCACAACGACACGAAGCTCAACAACGTCCTGCTCGACAACGAGACCCAGGAAGGCATCTGCGTCATCGACCTCGACACGGTGATGCCGGGCTCCGCGCTCTACGACTTCGGCGACCTCGTCCGCACGTCCACCTCGCCCGCCGCCGAGGACGAGACCGACCTCTCCAAGGTCCGGATGCAGCTCCCGATGTTCGAGGCCCTCGTGAAGGGCTACCTCGCCTCCGCGGGCGGCTTCCTGACGCCTCGAGAACGCGCGCTCCTGCCGTTCGCCGGCAAGCTCATCACCCTCGAGACCGGGCTGCGCTTCCTCACCGACTGGCTCGAAGGGGACGTCTACTTCAAGGTCAAGCGCCCCCGGCACAACCTCGACCGCCTGCGCACCCAGTTCAAGCTCGTCGAGTCCATCGAGGCGCAGCTGCCAGCCATGCAGGCGCTCGTCCGCTGACCATGCGCATCCTCGTCACCGGCGGGGCCGGCTTCATCGGTTCCCACGTCGTGGAGCACTTCCAAGGCCGGGCCGAGGTCGTCGTCCTCGACAATTTCCGCAGCGGCCATCGGCGCAACCTGGCCGGCCTGGAACATCGGCTCATCGAAGGCTCCATCCTCGACCGGGCCAAGCTCGACGAGGCGTTGCGCGGCGTCGACCAGGTGTTCCACCTCGCGGCGATGATCTCGGTGCCGGAATCGATGCTCCACCCGCGCGATTGCGTGGAGCTCAACGCCACCGGCACGCTGCACGTCCTCGAAGCCGCCGCCGCCGCGAAGGTCGGCAAGGTCGTCCTCGCCTCCTCCGCCGCGATCTACGGCGACAACCCGACCGTCCCGAAGGTCGAGACCATGGCGCCCGAGCCGAAATCACCGTACGCCGTGACCAAGCTCGACGGGGAATACTACCTCGAACTCTTCCGCCGCGAACGCGGCCTCGCCACCGCCTCCCTGCGCTTCTTCAACGTCTTCGGCCCCCGGCAGGACCCGCGCTCCCCGTACGCGGCCGCGGTCCCGATCTTCATCGAGAAGGCCGTCCGCGGCGAACCGATCGGCATCTTCGGCGACGGCGAGCAGACCCGCGACTTCATCTACGTGAAGGACATCGTCGGCGCCCTGGCCTTCGCGGCCGCGACCCCGGGCGTCGCCGGCACCTACAACGTCGGCTACGGTCGCAAGATGACCATCAAGGAACTGGCGCAGGAGGTCATCCGCCTCACCGGTTCCACCTCGGCGATCGAGCATAAGCCCGAACGGCTCGGCGACGTGAAGCATTCTCTCGCCGCGGCCGACAAGCTGCGCGAGGCCGGCTGGCTACCCCGCCACACGGTGGCCGAAGGCCTCGACGCCACGGTCGCCTACTTCCGCTCGCTCAAGGCGTGACCTCGAGGGGCACGCGGAGGTAATCCTCGGCGCCGTCGTCGATATTCACCCAAAGGTCGTAGCGACCGGGCGGCGGCAGGCGCAGCCGGAACGAGAGCGTCGGATTCGGGCCGAATTCCCCGCCTTCGAGCGAGGGATGCATGTGCGCGTAGCCCGGCCGCGAGTCGGGGTCGCCGAAGAGCACGGCGTGCCCCAGGGACCCCATCAGCGGCCGCAGTTTCAACGGTGGCCGGCCGGCGGGGGACGCGAGCGTCACGCGCACCAAGGCCGACCGGCCGGCTTGGGACGTGGAGTGTGAGATGGCCTGCACGACGTTGCGGGCCGTCGCCGCCCGGGGAGCCAGGTGCACGATCTCCAGTTCGGCGGTGGTCTCCGCCAACTGGACCTGCGACGAACGCGAGGTCACGAAATCGACGTAGACCTGGAAACGGCCGCCGGGATTGCCGTCGGTGAACCAGGCGGGCAAGGTGAAGCGCCAGGTGCCGTCGTCGGCCGGCTCAGGATGCAGGTGGACGTACCCAGGTCGTCCCGTGATCTGCCGCAGGTGCAGATGCACCAACCGGGTGTGCGAGACGGCGAGCTCGTGCGCCCGCAGCGGACGACCCTCCTCGCCCAGGAGCCGCAGCGAACCGCCGTCGCGGGTGGCGGCGAAGGCGAGCTCCAGCTTGACCGGGAACTTCAGCGCCTTCGGCGAATAGAAGTTGGCCTCCTCGTTCACGCCGCAGAACTCGACGCCTTGGGCGATGAGCGGCGCGTGGCCGACATGGAGCAGCGCGCACTGCGTGTCGGGCAGGCTGCGCAGACCGAGGAAGCCCAGCGCCGCGACGGCGGTGATCGCCCAGCACTGACGGGCCGGGCTCATCGGGCTTCCACCAGGCCGGCCAGGACCTTGGCGACCTCCGCCGCGTCGAACACGGCGCCCTCGCGACGCTGGACGATGCGGCCGTGGGCGTTGACGAGGATGAGCGCGGCGTTGTGGACGATCGTGCCGTCGTCCCGGACGGTCAGGATGCCGTAATGCTTCATGAGATCCCGGACCTGGCCGGCGTCACCGGTCAGCAACCGGTGGCGGCCCGCGTCGAGGCCATAGCCTTGGGCGTAGGCGCGGAGCACGCCGGGCGAATCGAACTCGGGATCGAAGGTGATCGTCAGCAACCGGACCGGCTGGGCGCCCGGAAGCTTCGCGAGTTCCTCGGCCAATTGCTTCATGCAGGCGGTGGAGGCGGGGCACATCTTCGCCGAACGACAGCTGGTGAAGATGAAGTTCACGGCGAACGGCGCGCCGAGCAGGTCCTTCTTGAAGACGAGCCGGGCGTCCTGGTCCCACAGCGCCATGTCGGGCGCCAGGTCGTTCGGCAACCGGGTCACCAGGCGGCCGCGGTCGACGGTCAGGCGACGCAGGGACTCGGTCACCTCGGCCACGCGCCGGAGCTCCTCCGGGTCGGCCGGGAAGATCGCGTCGGCCCAGTTCCGTCCATCCGATGCCACGACCTCATAACGGACGGTCCGGCCGACCCAGGGGAGCCCGAGATCACCGGCCCGCAGGAAGAATTCGGCCGCCGGGCCGCCGGCGACCGGTTCGATGCGCGCGGTATGCTTGGGCGCATCGATGCTCCGGACCACCCCGAGGCTCGCCGCGGGTTTCTCGGCCGCGCCCGCCGCGACCGCGGCCAGGACGCCCAGCAACCGGACGAAGCGCCTCATGCGTGCTGGCCCGAGGGCCCGAGGAGAAGTTCGACCATGCCATGGCGCAGACCGCGGTTCGTCAGCTGGAAGGACTCCGCGCCGGTGAGGTCGGCCAGCACGCAGACGGTGATCAACGCCGCCGGCATGATATCGGCGCGGTCGACGGGGATGCCGGGCACCTGGCGGCGCTCCGCGAGCGGCAACGCGCACAGTTTGTCCTTCAACGCCCGGATCCGCAGGACCGGGAGGCGTCCGTCGACGACCGGTTCGCCGATCGCCTCGAGGTAGAGCGCGACCGCGCTGAAGACGCCGCCCGCGCCGACGACGAGGCCTTGCTCGGCGATCTTCGGCGAAAGGACGACGCCGAGGGTGCGGACGAGATGCTCGCGGACCGACGCCTGGTCGAGCTCGTCGACGACGCCCTCGCCGCCACGGAGATAACCGTGCGTGAGCCGGACGGAACCCAAGGGAAAGCTCCGGGCGAGGGTCACGCGCTCACCGCGCAGCGTGGCGACCTCGAGGCTGCCGCCCCCCAGGTCGAAGACCGTCAGGTTCGGGTAGGCGGCGTAGGCCGGGTCGGTGCGCACACCGGCGGCGACGAGCCGCGCCTCGACCTCGCCGGAGATGAGGGTCAGCGGGAGGCCGACGGCCTGCTGGAGCAAGGCCGCGAACTCGGCCCGGTTGCCGCAATCGCGGACCGCGCTCGTGCCGAGCAGGGTGACCCGGGTCGCCCCGTGTTCCCGGGCGAAGGCGACCAGCCGGTCGACCGCCGCCACCGCGGCTTCCTGGGCTTCCCGCGCGAGCACGGGCGCCTCGACCCCCGGCGGGAAGATGCGGACGGCCTCGCTGGCGCGGGCGACCTCCCGACGGGTCGCGCCATCCACGACGGAGACTTTGAGCGAATTCGACCCGAGGTCGACCACGGCGAGCAAGGACATGTTCAGAAGAGAAGATCGAGTTTGATGCCACCGACCCCGTGGAGCGATTTCTGCGCGGCGAACTCATGGGTCCGCAGCGAAGTGTACACGGTCGTGGCGAAATGATGGAACTGGTAGCTGTAACCGATCGCGACCTGCCCGACGACCGGCTCGCGCGGGACGCCGCGGGAGGTCCGGAAATTGGAGCCGTCGGTGGAGTAGTTGCGGACGACGACCTCGACCTGCGCGTCGACGAAGAACCAGGCCGCGTAGGCGGGCCGGGCGAGCGAGGTGTCGAGCCGCGCGACGGGGTCGTAAGCGACGGACTGGCGGATGGTGGTGTTGCCCCACGAGCGTTCCAAGCCTCGCCCCCATCGGAGCTGGCCACCGAGCAGGAACTCGGTGCGGATCGTGCCGAGCTCCGCCGCGACCCGGGTGATGACATCGCGCAACCCGCGACCGGAAGCATCGGCCAGGAAGCGCTTGCGGAACTCGAGGTCGATATTAGCCACAAGCTCGTTGGGCAGCTGGGTCTGCCAGCCCTGGACGGTCGGGACGCCGACCAGACGATGGACCGAATTCTGGATGGTCGGGCCACCGGCGGCCGGCCCCACGACGCCGAACTGCAGTTCCCAGACCAGCAGACAGTCGCGCCGCCCCCCGCGCTCGAGCACGCGCCCTTGGCCATAGGAAAAATAAAGGGCGGCCGAATACGGCAGGTCGGAGGGATCCGGATTGGCCGTGGTCGTGTCGGCCGGCGTGTTGATCTCCTGGGTGAGCGCGGCGAAGGCCCCGTTCGCGTTGTTCACCACCATCCGCAGCCCCTGCGTGTAGTAACGATCCTGGTTATCGAAGGAGAACTTGTCGTTCTCCCACAGCAACGAGAAGACGCCGGGCTGGCCGGACGCCGGGAACGGCGACGGGCATTCGAAACCCAGACCGACGGCGGTCAGCGAGAACAAGAATATCAGGGAGGACGGGCGCATCCGGCGGGTGGTCAGCAAAGCCCCTCCGCGGAAGGGGGACAACGCCTTTCTGACTTGTTAACCCGGGCGTGCCGAAGTATCTGACAGTCAGGATGTCCCACGCTCCTGCCAGCCCGCCGCGGGCCCGGACCGTCGTCCAGGCCGACGGCTCGGCTTTGGTCACGCTCGGCGGGACGTGGAGCCAGCAAGGAAGCACCCCCGAGATCGTCGTCAAAGGCGACCGCGTCACCCTGCGGGCCGAGGACCTGGAAGCCTTCGACTCCTCCCTCCCGGCCTGGATCCACCGCCACTTCCGCCACATCCGGGAGCTCGACCACTCCGCCCTGCCGCCCCGCCTGCGCGCCTTGGTCGACCTGGCCGAGAAAGCCACGCTCTCGGAACACCCCGCCGAACCTCCCGGCCTCCTGGAGAACTTCGGGACCTGGGGCATCGAGAGCACCGGCTCCTGGGCCCGCGCCTTCGAGCACATCGGCGACACCGCGCTCGGCTTCGCCCGACTCGCCATCGGGCGGGCCCGCGTCAACTGGCAGGACTTCTGGTTGCAGATGCAGACCGCCGGCGTGGACGCCCTCCCGATCGTCGCGCTCCTCGGCTTCCTCACCGGCCTGATCATGGCGTACGTCGGGCTCATCCAGCTCCGGCAGGTCGGCGCCACCGTCTACGTCGCCAACCTCGTCGCCCTCGCCATGACGCGCGAGATGGGCGCCCTCATGACCGGCGTCATCGCGTGCGGACGCACCGCCACCTCCTTCGCCTCCCAGCTCGGCAGCATGAACGTCAGCCAGGAAAGCGACGCCCTCCGCGTGCTCGGGATCAACCCGGTGGAATACCTCGGCGTCCCGCGCATCCTCGCCGTGACGCTGATGGTGCCCCTGCTCGCCGTGTTCGCCACGTTCGTCGGCGTCTTCGGCGGCATGGTCGTGGCCTGCGCCGGCGAGCTGAGCGTCAGCCAGTACCTCACCCAGGTCGTGGTCGCGATCAGCTTCAAGAGCTTCCTGGTCGGCGTCATCAAATCGGTCGCCTTCGGTTTCATCGCCGCCTGGGCGGGCTGCTACCGCGGCGCCGTCGCCAAGCCCTCGGCCCTCGGCGTCGGCGAGGCCGCCACCTCGGCGGCGGTGCTCGGCATCACCCTCATCGTCGTGTCCGACGCGCTCTTCGCGGTGATCTTCAACCTCTTCAACTTCTGATGACCGCGCCCGCCGACACCCTCGTGAGCCGCGGCCTGGCGATCGGCCATGGCGACCGCGTGATCATGTCCGGCATCGACTTCCGCCTGGCGGCCGGCCGCATCCTCGCGATCGTCGGTCCGAGCGGTTGCGGCAAAAGCACCCTGATGCGCTCCCTCAGCGGGCTCGACGCCCCACTGGGCGGTAGCGCCGAGCTGCTCGGGCTGGACCTCGCCCGGGCGACGGCCGCCGAGCGCGAGGGGATCCTCCATCGCCTGGGTTTCCTGTTCCAAGGCTCCGCCCTCTTCTCCTCGCTGACCCTGCGGGAGAACGTCGAGCTGCCGATGCGCGAGTTCCTCGGCGCCCCGGCCCGCGTACGCCGCGCCCTGGCGGAATACAAGCTGGCGCTCGTCGGGCTCGCGGACGCCATGGACAAGCTGCCGTCGGAAATCTCCGGCGGGATGGCCAAGCGCGCCGGCATCGCCCGCGCGCTCGCGCTCGACCCCGAGGTCATCTTCCTCGACGAACCGAGCGCCGGCCTCGACCCGATGACCTCAGGCCGGCTCGATGAGCTCATCCTGAAGCTGCGCGAGGCCTTCGGGACGACCATCGTGCTGGTCAGCCACGAGGTGCCCAGCATCCTCCGGGTGGCCGACTTCTGCGTTTACCTCGACCCGGACACCGCCACGATGGGCGCCTACGGCCCGCCTCGAGACTTCCTCGCGGCCGGCGCCCACGCCAAGGCCCACGCCTTCTTCTCCCAAGCCCGAATCCGCTGATATGCGCCGCTCCGCCAACAAGACCTTGATCGGCGCCTTCGTGGCCGGGGGCATCGTGCTGGCCGCCGTGGCGGTCGTGCTCCTTGGCGGCGGGGCCTTCTCGGGGGCGAAGCCCTCCGCGGTCGCCTACTTCGACGACTCCGTCAGCGGCCTGGACATCGGCGCGCCGATCAAGTTCCGCGGCGTCACGATCGGGAAGGTGTCGCAGGTGCTGCTGCGGACGGCGGAGCAGGCGCCGGCCGACTACTCCGTGCCCGTGGTGATGGAGTTCGCGCCCGACCTGCTGACCCGCCGCGGCCTCGACCAGGCGCTGCTCGACAAGGGCGGACTCCGCGGCTCGATCGAGAAAGGGCTCCGGGCCAAGCTCCAGCAGCAATCCGTCATCACCGGGGTGCTCTACGTCGAACTGGATTACTTCCCGGACACGCCGGCGCGGCTGCACGACCTCAAGGGCGTGAACGCGGAGATCCCCACCCTGCCCTCCAACCTCGGGGCGCTGACCAAGGCCGTCTCCCAGACCCTCGATCAGCTCAGCCGGGTGGACTTCGTGGCGATCACCCGGAAGGTCGACTCGATCCTCGGCCGGCTCGACCAGGGCGCCGCGCAGATCGAGTTCGCCAAGATCAACGGCAACCTCGTCCGGGCCTCCGACAACATCGCCCGCATCACGGGCGACCCCGCGGTCACCCGGGCGGTCGAGGATTTCACCGTCGCGATGCGCTCGGTCGACGCGCTGGTGAAGCGCCTCTCGGAGAAAGTCGACCCGTTCGCCACCGATCTCCAAGCCATGGCGAGCGCGGGGCGGCAGGCGCTGGACAACCTCAACGTCACCGCGGAGAACCTGCGCGCGCTCACCAAGCCCGGTTCCCCCACCCGCCGCGACCTCGACCAGGCGCTCGCCGACGTGGCCGAGGCGGCCCAGGCGATCCGCTCCTTGGCGGACTTCATCGAACGCAACCCGGAGACGATCATCCAAGGTCGCCGCAAGAACGGCGCGACGGTCCTCGAGGTCAAACCCGCCGCCGACACCGACGCCCCGCGATGAAACGTCCCTCCCTGCTCCTGCTGACCGCCGCGCTCGCCGGCTGCATCGTCTTCGACAAGAAGAGCGAGGCCGTGGCCTTCCATCAGTTCGCGACCCCGGCGGCCCCCGCCGCGACCGGCGGCCCGCTGGTGCTGGTGCCGCGCGCGACCTTGCCCCCCGCGGTCCGCCGCCCCGCCGTGGTGATGCTCACGCCCGCCGGCGAGGTGCTCATCGACGATGCCCACCGCTGGGCCGCGCCGCTCGACCGCCTCGTGGCCGACTCCCTCGCCCGTCACCTCGAACGCGCCACCGGCGCCACCACCGCGTCGCAGACGCCCGCCCAACCGCACCTGACGCTGATCCTCGAGTTCGAGCGCTTCGAGGTCGTGGCGGAACGCCGCGCCGCCCTGACCGTCGACTACCGCTTCGAACTGGCCGATGGCTCGGCGCTCGCGGGCGGCCGCTCCGCCTGCGTCGAGCCCATGAAGGAACTTTCCGCGCCGGAGTTCGTGGCCGCCCAATCGCGCAACCTCGCCAAGGCTGGCGACGCCATCGCCGCGACCCTGCGCGCGATCCCCGCCCAGCGGCTCCCTTCCCGATGACCGACCAACCTTCGCCTCGACCGAACGGCTTCTCCGAAGCCACCGGCGAGATCTGCTACGACCTCCCGTCGTCCTACCTCCCGCACCCGGCCACCGGCCTGCTGCACCTGCCCCGCTTCCTGGCCAAGATCCGGAAGCACCTGAAAGGCGAGCTGCCGAAATCCTACCAGCGCAACTTCTGCAAGGGCTTCGACCGCTTCCTCTGCCTGCACCTCGGCGTCGACCCCGAGCAGGTCATCGGCTGCGTCCGCGAGGCCCGCGACGACGCGGACCTCGACGCGCGGCTCAAGTCCCTTTTCCCCGCCGACCTCCGCGTCCACGTCTGGAACCGCGAGCTGGTCCAGAAAGGCATGAGCGAGATGGGCCGCGAGGCCCTCCTCGACGCCAAACGAAAGATGAAGGCCGAGCATCGCACGGACGTCATCTCGTTCGCCGACATGATCGACTTCGACGAGGGACGCATCCTGTGACCACCCCCGACCCCCACCCCAATCGTCTCGTCCTCCGCGGGATGGACTCGCTGCTGGCCTGCCTGCAGCACCACCCCAAGGCCCTCCGCGAGGTGGTCGCCACGGCGGCGTTCGCGCCCGCGCTGGCGCCCTACGACGACACGTTCCGCGAGCTCGGGGTGAAATCCCGCATCGTGGGCCCGATCGAGCTCGCGCAGACCGCCGAAGGCCCGTGCGAGGACGTCTGCGCGCTCACCATGCGCCCGGACTTCGGACTCGCCCGCGTCGGCGACTTCACCGACTGGCGCGAAGCCCGCGAGACCATCGTCATCGCGGATGGACTCACCGACCCGGCGGACCTCGCCGCGATCGCCCGCGCCATGGCCTCGTTCGGCCTGCACCGCCTGCTCCTCTCGTCGGGCACGGAGAAACTCTCGTTCCACCCGGAAGCCTGGCACCTCGCCGGCGGCGCGATGGAGAAACTCAAGCTCATGCGCGCGGCGGCCCTCGGCGGCCTCCTCAAACTGGTCGAGGACCGCTGCTGCGTCGTCGCCCTCTCGCCCGACCTGGGCCGCAAGATCGACCTCGCCAACCCGGTCCGCGTGCCGGCCCGGCACCTGGCGCTGCTCATCCCCGGCGGCCGCCTCGACCCCGACCTGCAGGCCCGGACCGAGCATTGCTTCCGCTTCCCCGGCCAGCCCCCGCTGAGCCTGCGGGAGATCGCCCCGCTGGCCATCGCCTGGCTCGCCTCGACCCCCAAGCCCCGCGCCGACGGCTTCCTCGCCCGCAAAAGGGCTCGCCACGCCAAGAACAAGGGTTCCAATCCGGCTTCCTGACCATGGCCCCTTCCGCGCCCGATTCCGAGGAGAACATCATCTCCCTCCAGCACATCAGCCGCACCTTCATGGCGGCGTTGCAGCGTCAGCACGACATGTTGGCCTACAGCCTGGCCGGGCTACGGACCTCCGATCCCCGGGCCTACGACTACTACTCGGCCGTGAGCCGCGTCATGCCGGCCCCGCAACTGCACCTGGATTCCGCCCAGATCCAGGCCTACGCCCGCTCGCTGATGATGCGCACGACCATCAACGACCTGCTCGGAATCTCCGCCGAGTGCCTGCACCGCTGCCACCTGCTCTGCACGCTCATCCAGGTCCGCGGTCAGAACCGCGCGCCCGACGAGGCGCTCGACCGCCGGATCGGCGAGCAGCATCAAGCCTTCGTGCAGATGAACCTGCAGGACAAATTCGAGGAGCTGGAGAAATCCTTCGGGATCATGTGCGACCTCGAGGATAGCATCTTCAGCCTCGCCGCGGCCCTCCGCGTCCTGGCCCGCGTCGGCGGGATGGTGACCAACGACGACCTCGCCCCGGACGGCAAACTGACCTTGGAGTTCATGGCGATGCAGGACTACGAGGTGGCGGCCGACTCCGCCGAGGCCGACGAGGGCGAAACCCCCGTCACGCCCCCGCCCGGCGTCACCCGCCACCCGTTGCCCGGCGCCGACGGCCTGGTGAAGAAACCGACCAAGACCTTGTCCAAGCTGACCGAGACCACCCGCACCTTCCAGCCGGGCGAGATGCTCGAGCTGAGCGAGGAGGAGCTGCTCGGGCTCGTCATCACCGTCGCCAAGTTCTTCGACGGGCTCTTCCGCTCCGTCGACCATTTCGGCCGCAGCCGGATCGGCGAGGGCAACTAAACCGTGCTCGCCGTCGCCCCTCCCCCTGTGCGCCGCGTCTGGTGGTGGGTGTTCGGTGGTTTCCTGTTCCAGGCCATCCCGGCCGCGGTCCGGGATGAAGCCCTGCCGGTCGCCCTCAAGAACCTCGGCCAAGCGGACGGCGAGATCACGCGCTGGGTCGCGTGGCTCGGCCTGCTCGTCGGCATCAAGATCCTCTGGGCCCCGTTGGTGGGGTTCACCGCCCGCCCCCCGCGCCTGATCCTCGGGTGCCAGGTCGCGATCGTCGCCTTGCTGGCGACGCTGCAATGGAGCGTCGGCGTCGCCGCCGGCCCCGTCGCCTTCCTCGCCCTCGCCGCGATCTCGGTCGCCTCGGCCTGCCATGATTTCGTGCTCGATGGCTACTACGTCGCCTCGCTGGACGAACGCCCGCGCGCGGCCTACTCCGGACTGCTGACCTTCGCCTCCAAGTGCGGCCAGGTGCTCGCCGGACCGGGACTGATCTGGTTGGCGGGCCATCTTCACCGCGCGCCCGGCGCCACCTGGGCCGCCGCCTGGCAGCAGGCGCTGGCGGCGGCGTTGCTCCTGGCCGGCCTCTGCCTGGTGTTGAACGTGTTCGCCCTGCGGCGCGAACCGCCGCTGGCGCTGCCGGACCGGGCCGACCTCGGCGCGGTCCTAGCCGGGCTCTTCCGCGACCGTCGGTTCCTCGCGCTGCTCGGCTTGATCCTTTTCTACCGGGCGAGCGAGATCCACCTGACGCGCGTGCTCCCGCTCTTCGCGATGGCCGCGCCCATCGCGGGCGGGCTGGGCTTCGACAACGAGGCCTTCGCCGGCCTGCGCCTCATCACCGCCGTCGGCGGGCTCGCCTTGGGCGGCCTGCTCGGCTCGCAGGTGGTCGCCGCCCGCGGCGTCGGGCGCTCGTTGCTGCCGCTGGGCTTGCTCATGCATCTGCCGCTGCTCGGGATCCTCTGGCTGGCGCATCATCCCGACGCCGGCCGGCTCACCGTCGGCGCGCTCTTCTTCGCCGAATACGTGGCCTACGGGGCCGGGGTCTGCGCGCTGCTGCTGGCGATGATGGAGCTGGCGGCCGGCCCCCACGCGGCCATCCGCTACGCGATGCTCTCGACGGTGGCGTTGGCGGCCAACTACCTGCCCGGGCTCTGGGCCGGCGCCCTGGCCGAGCGCCTCGGCTACGCCGGCTACTTCGCGTTCGCGCTCTCGCTCGCGCTCCCGGGCATCGTCGCCACATGGTTCGCGCGGAGCCGCTTCACGCCGCCGGAGTGATCACTCCTTGGGCAGGACGATGAGCTGCTGGGCCAGCTTGGCGTCCAGGTAGCGGCGGGCGAAGCCTTGCACGGCCTTCGCGTCGGTGAGGTTCATCCGCCGTTCCCACTCGGCGTCGAAGTTGGCGCCCAGCCCGGCCACTTCGCGAATCAACGCCCCCTGCAGGCGGGCGCCCGCCGACTGGCGACTCTGCCGTCGGGCCACGCGCATGCGGCGCTTGGCCGCGTCGATCTCCTCGGCCTGGAAATCCCCGCGGCGCAGGCGGGCGAGCTCGGCCTCCATCTCGGCCACCACGGCCTCGGCCATGGCGGGCGCGGTGCCCGCGTACAGGTAGAACATCCCCTGGTCGACCACCTCGACGCGGTTCGCGCCGACGAAGTAGGCCATCCCCTTCTCCTCGCGGACCCGTCGGAACAGGCCGCTGGCCATGCCCGAGAGGAGCTCCTCGGCGATGCTCGCCGCGACCACCGCGTCCGGGCCGAAACCGCAATGGGGGAAGGCGATCGCCACCACGGCCTGCTCGCCCTGCGCGCGCTCGACGACGGCGCGGGCCGGGCGCGGCTCGTGCCGGGCGAGCTGGCGGGGCGCCAAGGCCACCTTGGGCAAACCGCCGAAGCGCGCCTGCGCGAGGTCGAGCGCCTGGGAGCGGTCGAACGCCCCGCTCACGCCGACGACCAGGTTGCCGGCGACGACGAGTTCCCGGTGGGCGCGTCCCAGGTCGGCCGGCTGGATGCGGGCCAGCGTCTCGGGCGTGCCGAGCGTGTCGACCCCGAGCGGGTGCTCGCCGAAATACTGGCGCAACAGGCGCAAGCGGGCCTGCTCGACGATGTCATCCTCGGCGTCCTTGCAGGCGGTGATGACCGCGGCGCGCTCCAGGGCGACGGTCGCGGGCGCGAACGTCGGGCACAGGATGCCGTCGGCCACGAGCCCGGCCAGCCGGGGGAAGTCCGAGCTCAAGGCCTCGCCCCAAAGACCGCAGGCGATCTGCGAACCCACGTCGGCGAAGGTCGCGCCCATGCCGTCGACCTCCTGCGCCACCTGCTCCTTCGTGCGATGGACGGTGTCGCGCGCCAGCAAGGTCGCGAACAGCCCGGTGGACCCGCGCGTCTCGGCCTGCTCGTACGCCGCGCCCGCCGCGAGGAAGACCCCGAAGCCGGCCTTGGGGATGGCGTCGTCGCGCTGCAGCACGACGCGCACGCCGTTGTCGAGCACCCGCACCTCGAAGGGGTCGGGCGCCGCCGGGGCCCGCCGGGCCACGCCGACGGCGACCTTGGCCTCGAGCCCGCGGAGGGAGCCGTACGTGACGGCCTCGGGCCGGAGCCAGCGCCGGGCCTCGGTCGCGAGATCCTCGGGCCCGAGGCCGGCGAGTTGCTCGACGCCGAGATGCGTCCAGTGGACATCATGGCCGACGCAGGCCGCGTAGGCGCCGCGACCGACGAGCCCATGGATGTTCTTCTGGCCGTTGACCATCGAGACCACCGCCTGGCGGCGGACCTTCGCGAACTCGTCCGGGGTCACGCCACGCTGCAGCAACCCGTCGACGACCTCGCGCAACGCCCGCTCCACCGTCGGCACATCGGCGCCGGCCTCGCCGGCCCAGCCGAACCAGGCCAGCCCGAGCTCGCGGGTCCCGAAGGCCGAGGCGTCGACGGAATGCACCAGCTTGCGCTTCTCGCGCAGCTCGTCCCAGAGGAGGGAGCTGTTGCCGGAGCCGAGGACGCCGAGGAACAGATCCATCGCCAGGCGGCCGCGGTCGAACAAGCCGGGGACGGCCCAGCAGGCCACGCCTTTCGCGGTGCCGACCTCGCGGCGGAGATCCGCGCGCCGGACGCCGGCCTGCGGGAGCTCGCCCGCGGGCTCGACGGCCAGGAGGGGGCGGCGCTCGAAACGACCGAACCACCGCTCCGCCGCGGCGAAGGCGGCCTCCGGCTCCATCGAGCCGCCGAGGGCGAGCACCACGTTGGTGGTCACGTAGCGCCCGGCGTGGTAGGCGCGGAGATCGTCCGGCCGGAGCCCCACGAACAACTCGCGATGCCCGATGACCGGGTGGCGCAACGGCTGCGCGCGGATCGCCTCCGCCAGCACCGCCTCGGCCAGCACGGAGTCGTGCTCGTCATCGCGCATGGCGATCTCGCGCAGGATCACCTCGCGCTCCAGCTTCGCGTCGGCGTCGGTGATCAGCGGGTCGAAGACCATGTCGGACACCGCCTCCATCGCGGTCTCGAAACCTTCCTCCGGCGCGTCGACATGGTAGACCGTTCGGTCGAAGGTCGTGTAGGCGTTGGCGTAGCCGCCGCTGCGGTGCACGGCCTCGGTGAGCTCGCGGTTGCTGAAACGCCCCGTCCCCTTGAACACCATGTGCTCGAGGTAATGGGAGATCCCGGAGCCTTCCCAGCGACCCTCGTGGATGCTGCCGGAACGGACCCAGGCCTGGACGGTGCAAAGACCGATGCCCGGGCGATGCGAGTAGAGGACCTCGAGGCCGTTCGGGAGGATGCGCCGCTCCGGCAGGGGGCCGGCGATCTGGGCGAAGCTCAAGCCTTCAAGGTACGACATGGTGCTGGTATGCCCCGCCTTCGCCCGGGAGCAAGCCACCCTTGCTCAGCCTCCTTCCTGGAGGAACGCGGCGAGGTCGAACGCCTCGGTCACCATGGCCAGCTCCCCGCGCTCGTCCCGGGGCCAGGCGGCCTCCGGCCGATCCCAGTAAAGCTCGACGCCGTTGCCATCCGGGTCGCTGAGGTACACGGCGAGACTGACGCCATGGTCCGCCGCCCCTTCCAAACTCACGCCCGCGGCCAGGACCCGACGCACGGCCGTCGCCAAAGCCGCCCGGGTCGGGTAAAGGAAAGCCACATGGAAGAGGCCCGTGCTGCCCGGCGCGGGCGGCCGGCCACCGCGGCTCTGCCACGTGTTCAGGCCCACATGGTGATGGTAACCGCCGGACGACAGGAACACGGCCTGCGAGCCATAGCGCTGGGTGACCTCGAAGCCGAGGACCTGCTGGTAGAACGCGGTCGCCCGGGCGAGATCGGCGACCTTGAGGTGGACGTGGCCGACGCGGATATCGGGCGCGGAGGAGGCGGTCATCCCGCCACTTTGGCCGCAAACGGCGGCCGGGCAAACCCATCCCGAATCTGGGTTGAAAAAGACCCCCACCCCTGTATCCCCGAACGTTCCGCCATGTATATCCCGCCTGAAATCCGCGCCAACCTGGAGGAAGTCGAGCGCCGCGCCGGCCACCTCTGGAAGTTCCTGGATGTGCCGGGCAAGCAGGTGCTGATCGCCAAGCTCGAGGAACAGATGGGCGCCTCGACCTTCTGGGATAGCCAGAAGGCGGCCCAGAAGGTGATCTCGGAATGCAACGGCTACAAGACGACGGTGGCCCCGCAGGTCGCCTTCCGTCGCAAGATCGACGACGCCAAGACCTTGGCCGAGCTCATCGTCGAATCCCCCGACGGCTCGGCCGAGGCCGAGCTCGAGGAACTCCGCGTCCTGGCCGACACCTTGCTGGCCGAGGTCGCCGACCTCGAGATCGCCTCCTTCCTCTCCGGCCCCCACGACAAGTCCAACGCGATCGTCACGGTCAAGGCCGGGGCCGGCGGCACCGAGTCCAACGACTGGGCCGACATGCTCTTCCGCATGTACACCCGCTGGGCGGAGCGCCGCGGCTTCAAGGTCGAGATCGAGGACGTCGCCGAGGGCGAAGGCGCGGGCATCAGCCTGGCGACCTTCCGCCTCGAGGGCCCCAACGCCTACGGCTACGTGAAGGCCGAGCGCGGCGTCCACCGCCTCGTCCGCATCTCGCCCTTCGACGCCAACGCCCGGCGCCACACGTCCTTCTGCTCGGTCGACGTGGTCGCCGAGATCGACGACGACATCGACGTCGAGGTGGCGGAGGCCGACCTGCGCGTGGACGTGTACCGCTCGAGCGGCAAGGGCGGCCAGCACGTCAACAAGACCGAATCCGCCGTGCGTCTGACGCACATCCCGACCGGCATCGTCGTGGCCTGCCAGCGCGAGCGTTCCCAGGTCAAGAACCGCGCCCTCGCCATGAAGATCCTGCGCGCCCGCATCTACGAGAAGATGATCGACGACAAGCGCGCCGAGATGGAGCGCTACTATGGCGAGAAGGGCGACATCGGCTGGGGCAACCAGATCCGCTCGTACGTCTTCCAGCCCTACCAGATGGTGAAGGATCTCCGCACGGGCGTCGAGACGGGCAACATCCAGGCGGTCATGGACGGCGACATCGACGCGTTCATCAACGGCTGGCTGCGCGCCGGCGGTCCGCGCACGCGCAACAAGGACATCAAGATCGAGGACTAAGTCCTCCCCGTCATGCCCTCCCGGGACACCCTCCGCCAGAAGCTGCTCGAACAGCCGCTCTTCGCCGAGAAGATCTGGAAGCTCTCCCCGGA
>JBEGOO010000120.1:0-6262 GCA_041182045.1 Verrucomicrobiota bacterium | reverse complement strand
CATGCTCAGGTGGTGGAATGGCAGACACGCTGGATTCAGGTTCCAGTGCCCATAAAGCGTAAGGGTTCAAGTCCCTTCCTGAGCACCCTTTCCAACACCGCCCTGTTCAACCAGGGCGGTGCGAAAGCTTGGCCGGCTTGCCCCAGTCGAGTGGCGTCTAGGTATTTCACCTCATATCGATTATTGTCCTCCTAGGGAGGTCGGGATAGTTAACTGCCAGCCCCCCATGGCGGAATTGTCGACACTCCCCGACCTCCTACCCTGGCCCTACATGGTGTGCAACCGGGCCGGCCTGGTGCTCTACGCCAATGCTTCCGCCGACCGGGCCCTGGGGCGACGCGTCCGGGCGGGCATGGACATCAACCTCCTCTTCCTGGAGCTGGATGACGGACGGGCGATCTCCTCCCTCCTGCACAACGCCGCCCGTTGGTCCGCCTGGAGCGGGATGCTGGAGATCCGCAACACCTCCAAGGATGTCCCGATCCGGGCGGTGAAGATCATCCTCCAGCCCGACCCGAAGAACCCGGACCAGGTCTGGCTGTTCTTCGCGGACGACGCGCTGGTCAACGGCCTGCCCTTGCTGACGGCGCGCTCGGGCATGGGCCTGGCCCGGACGCTCATCGAGAACTCGCCCGACTTCATCATCTTCCGCGACCTGCAGGGGCGCATCCTGCACACGAGCCGCAGCCTCGACGAGTTCCTCGGCCTGCCGCACCGCGGCTTCGTGACCGACCTCGGCCTGCGCGACATCCTGGCGCCGGCGACGGCCGAGCAGTTCCTGCAGTTCGACGAGGAGGTGATCCGCACGGGCCAGCGGATCCGGCACAGCGTGCTGAGATTCGAGGCGCTGAACGGCCATGCCCGGCTGGTCCGCGTGGCGCACGAACGCGTCAAGGGCGGCGCCGGCCTGCCCGCCGGCCTGCTGACGTTCGCGGTCAACATCACGGAATCCGTCGACGAGCACAACCGCCTGCGGGTGGCGCTCGACAAGGCCGAGGAGGTCGCGGCGGCGAAATGGCGGTTCATGGCGAACGTGACGCACGAGATCCGCAACCCGATCAACGCCATCCAGGGGCTCTGCGAGACCGCGCTGGAGTCCGGCGCGACCGAACCCGCGGAAGTGCTGGCCAAGATCCAGCGTTGCGCGACCGAGCTCGAGGACATGGTCCGCGACGTGCTCGACTTCTCGCGCCTGGACCGCGGCAACATCACGGTCGAGCGGATTCCCTTCAACCCGGTCCGGGCGCTCGAGGAGGTCGTCGCCCAGTTCCAGCACCAGGCGCGCCGCAAAGGCGTCGAACTCGCCGCGCTGGCGCGGGCCGATTGCCCGCATTCCGTGCTGGGCGACCCCGTGAAGTTCCGGCGCGTGCTGGCCAACCTGATCGGCAACGCGGTCAAGTTCACCGCGCAAGGCCACGTCCACGCCTCGCTCCACTTCGAACGTCGCCAGGACCGGTGGCTGGCGCAGTGCGCGGTGCAGGACACGGGCATCGGCATCCCGTCGGACCGGCTGGAAAGCATCTTCGAGCCGTTCACGCAGGCCGACGCCTCGACCACGCGTCGTTTCGGCGGCACCGGGCTCGGCCTCAACATCGTCCGGAGCCTGACCCAGGCGATGGACGGCTACGTGAAGGTGCGCAGCGAACCCGGTCAGGGCAGCTGCTTCACCGCGGCCATGACCGTCGACCCCAACCCCGCGGCGGCCGAGACCAAGCCTCCCGACCTCGTCGGCCAGCGCATCCTGCTCGTCGGCGGCCACCCGGAGGTGCGCCACTGGTTCCGCCGGAGCCTGCAGGCCTGGGCGGCCCGCTGCGAGGAGGCGGAGACGGCCGAGCAGGCCGAGGCGCTCTGGAGCGAGGCCGAGGAGGCCGAACAACCTTTCCACCGCGCGATCATCGACCTCCCGGAAGATGTTAACCCACGACTGCCGGCCCTGCCGGCCGAGCTCATGCTGCTGGTGACCGCGCCCGAGATCGAGCTGCGCCGCCAACGGCAATTGCTGAAGCCGGTCAGCCTGACGGGGCTATGGTCCCGTTTCGCGGGCGACCTACCCACGCCCGAGTCGGGCGATCCCGCGACCGCCACCCGCCCGCCCCGCCGCCCGTTGCGGATCCTCCTCGCCGAGGACAACGAGGTGAACCGCGAAGTGGCCGTGACGCGGCTCAAGCGGGCCGGGCACCAGGTCAGCGCCACGGTCGACGGGGCCGCGGCCCTCGAGCTCTGGCGGACCAAGGACTTCGACGTGGTGCTGCTCGACATCCAGATGCCGGTGATGGACGGGATCGCCGCGGCGACGGCCATCCGGGCGGAGGAACGCGCCCTCGGCCGACGCCCCACCCGCCTGCTCGCCCTGACCGCGATGACGCTCGAGACCGACCGGGCCCGCTGCGAGGCGGCCGGCTTTGACGCCTACCTGGCCAAACCGGTCCGCGGCGCCGAATTATTGGAGAAACTGGATGTCTTCGCCGCCCAGGAACCGGCGGCGCCGGCGCTGGGGGACGAGTTCCTGGCCGCCTTGGAGGTCTCCGAGGACGAGGAGGCGGAGGACCTGCGTTGCGCGGCCCGCTCCTACCTGCGGCACGCGGACGGGATGATCGTCCGGCTCGAACAAGCCGCCGCCCGGGGCGACCAGGCGGAGCTGATCCGGCAGGCCCACGGCACCAAGGGCATGCTGGCCCTGATGGGGTGCGCCGCCCTGGCCAAGCTCGCCAACACGGTCGAACGCCAACCGGCCATCGCGACCGCGGGCGGACAGGTAAAAGAGCTCATCGACGGCTTGCGGAAGCTCCGGGACTCCCTAGGCTCCCGCCCAGACCTGAAGCCGCATGGCCAAGCCGAAGATCAAGCCTGAGATCAAGACCGAGACGGTCGTCGCGCCGGCCCCGCAGTGGAACGTCGTCGTGCTCAACGACCCGATCAACTTCATGGGCTACGTGGTCGTCGCGTTCGTGAGCGTGCTCCGCATCTCGAACGGCGAGGCGAAGAAGCTCATGCGGCTCGTGCACGAGGAGGGCCGGGCCACCGTCTGGACCGGCGACCGCGAGCGCGCCGAGCTGCTCGCGCTCGAGCTGCAGCAGTGGCACCTGAGCGCGATCCTCGAGGCCGATGCCTGAGCTGCGCCTCAGCATGACGAAGGAGGCGCGGACGGTGCTGACCGACCTGCTGCGCCTGATCGCCCCCGCCGCCGCCCGCGTGAGCGTGAACCGCGCCCGCGTCCCGGAGGGCGACCCCGAGGTCGCGGCCTTCTGGACCGAGACGCTCACCGCCCAGGCCTCCGAGGAGGCCCGCCTGCTGGCCGCGGCCTTCGCCCAGGCGAAAGGCGACCCCGCCGTCATCGTCCTGCGCAACGAGGCCCAGGCCCACGCCTTCCTCCGCGCGCTCTCGGCGGTCCGCCTGGCGTTGCGCGACCTGGTGTTCCCGGACATCACCGACGCCGACCTCGAGGCGGCGGGGGAGCTGGATGACGAGTCGTTGCCGACGGAGAAGCGCCATGCGCTGGCCTGCTACACGTGCTTCGGCCTGCTGCAGCAGTCGCTGATCCTGCAGCTCGACCCCGAGGCGTTCGAATAGGCGACGAAATCGGTTGAAGGTCCGGGCGGGCTGGAACACAAGGGTCCGTGCTCCGAGGTCTCACCGGCATCCTCACCGATCTGAAAAACCTGCTGGCGAAGGCGTGGGCCCTGCCGCGGCCCGCCCTCTTCCCGCTCCGCCAGGTGGCCCGCGCGGCGGACGCACGGAGCCTGCAGGCCGACCTCACGGCGGGCCTGACGGTGGCGTTGCTGGCGTTCCCGATGGCGATGGCCTTCGCGATGAAGGCGGGCCTGCCGGTCTGGTGCGGGATCGTCGGTTGCGGCGTGGCCGCGTTCGTCGCCCCGATCTTCTCCGGCTCGGCCAACCTCTCGGCCGGCCCGACCAACGCCTCCGCGGCCTTGCTGCTGGGCGCGTTCGCGACCCTCGGCGCCGTGACCCCGGAGCTGCGGGTGGCGGCCTTGCCCACGTTGCTCCTGATGACGGGCGTGTTCCTGCTCCTGGCTTCCTGGCTGCGGCTGGGGGGCTTCGCCGACTTCGTCCCGCGGACGGTGATCTCCGCCTACATCGCGGCCGCGGCCTTGCGCGTCATCGCGCTCCAGTTGCCGACCGCCCTGAGCCTGCCGGGGGATTTCGCGGGCCAATCCCTGCCCGAGGTGCTCTGGTCGGCCGCGCACGCGGGCAAGGCCTTGCTGAACCCGGACCTCGGGCTGGCGGTGGTGACCGCCATCGTCTACTTCCTGATGCGCAAGCCGTACGGCGCGGGGAAGGCGATCCTGACCGCCATCGCCGTCGCCTCGCTCGGCGCCTACCTCGGCCAGTCCGTGGCGCAAAGCCAGGGCTCGCGGGCCGACCTCGTGCATTACGTCGGCGACGCCGCGCGCACGGCCAACGCCCTGCACCTGCCGGAATTCTCCGCGCGGACGTTCTCGACGCTCTTCTCCCCCGCGCTCGCCTTGGCCGTGCTGGTCATCATCGAGGGCACCGCGAACGCCCGGGCCTCCGCCCTGAAGACCGGGCGCGGCTCGGACCTCCACCAGGAGATCTTCGGGCTGGGCATGGCGAACCTCGCCTGCTGCCTCACGGGCGGCATGGCCGCGTCGGGCTCGATCACCCGTTCCGCGCTCAACGTGAGCAGCGGCGCGCGCACGGCGTACGCCTCGCTGTTCTGCGGCGGCTTCATCCTCGCCGCGGGCTACCTCGCGAGCTACCTCGTCGCCCACGTGCCGCTGGCCAGCCTGGCGACGCTGGTCATCGCGGCGGAGGTCGAGCTCGCGAACCTGCCGGTCATCCGGCTCATCCTGCAGTCGGGCGCGCAGGATCGCACGGTCTTCCTCGCGACCTTCGTGACCGCGCTGGTGGCCCCGCTCGACGTGGCGATCTTCTTCGGCACCGGCGTGGCGGTGGCCTTCTACCTCCGCAAGACCTCCCGGCCGGAGGTGGTGGAGTACGACTTCTCCGAGAGCGGCGAGATGCGCGCCCGCCCACCCGGCCAAGGTTCGACGGGCATCTCCATCCTGCACGTCGAGGGCAGCCTCCACTTCGGCGCGACGCAGGCCTTCCACGACCACCTGCGCCGGGCTTCCGCCGACCCGAACCTCAAGGTGCTGGTGGTGAAATTCCGGGAGGCCGTGCACCTCGACGCCAACGGCGTGCTGCTGCTCCGCGACCTCGCCGAGACCTTGCGCGCCGGCGGCCGGCACCTGATCCTCTGCGAAGCGAAGCCCGAGACCATGGCCATCTTCGAGAGCGCCGGCCTCATCGAGACCGTCGGCGCGGCCAACGTCATCGCTTGGGACGCCGACCGACCCAACCTCGCCCTGGCCCAGGCGGTCCGCCGGGCCAAGGAACTGGCCGGCGGCGGCGAGGCCGTGCTGCGCATCGTGACCGCGCCCCACCCCGAGCTGCCGCCCCCGGCCTCGGCCTCCGGCGCGGACTGGCAAATCTAAGCCCAGGCGCCCGAAAATCGGCCCACCGGGCCGCCCCGCCGGACGATTTATGGCGGGAAATGAATTCTGGCTTGAAGCCCGCCCCTCGACCCACCCTTTTGAGGGGGTTCGTTCGTTTATCGGACGCCCTTTTCCACGTACCATGAGCCACTACAGCGAAATCCAAAAGCACCTCGGCGCCGAAGCCGAAAACCTCCTCGGGTTCAACAACCCGAAGATCAAGAAGGAGCAGATCCATTCGCCCCGCGCGGATTGGGTCGACCACGCCTTCGCCGCCTCGGACCGCAACAACCGCGTCCTGGCCAACCTGCAGCGCCTCTACGGCTCCGGCCGCCTCGCCAACACCGGCTACGTCTCGATCCTCCCGGTCGACCAGGGCATCGAGCACTCCGCCGGCGCCTCCTTCGCCAAGAACCCGATCTACTTCGACGGCGAGAACATCGTGAAGCTCGCCATCGAAGGCGGTTGCAACGCGGTCTGCTCGACCTTCGGCGTGCTCTCCAGCGTCTCCCGTCGCTACGCGCACAAGATCCCGTTCATGGTGAAGATCAACCACAACCAGCTGCTCACCTACCCCAACGTCGGTGACCAGGTGATGTACGGCACCCTGAAGCAGGCCGCCGACATGGGCTGCGCCGCCGTCGGCGCGACGATCTACTTCGGTTCCCCGGAGACCAACCGCCAGATCATCGAAGTCTCGACCGCCTTCCAGCAGGCCCACGAGCTCGGCATGGCCACCGTCCTCTGGTGCTACACCCGCAACAACGCCTTCAAGAAGGACAAGG
>JBEGOO010000119.1:0-4525 GCA_041182045.1 Verrucomicrobiota bacterium | reverse complement strand
CAACGCCCTGAAGGCGACCGTGGCCGAGTTGGAGAGGCGCCTGGCCGCCGCGCAGCAGTCCGCCGCCGCCGGCGGCGAGGCGAAGGAAGCCTTGGAGGAACTGGGCGCGAAGGTCGACGGCCTGGCCGAGACCGTCCGCGCGTCGCTCGCCACCACGGAGGAGACCGCCGAGACCGTCGCCGAACTGAAGGCCGCCGCCCCCGCCGTCACCGCGGACGACCTCAAGGCCGTGCGCGACGAGGCGAAGAAGTCGGCGCAGAAGGCCACCCAAACCTTGGAGAAGCTGGCCGAACAGGTCGATGACCTGGCCGCGGCGCTCAAGGAAGTCCAGGCCCGCCCGGTCGTGGTCGCTCCCGTCCCCGTCGAGACCGCTCCGGTCAAGGTGGCTCCGCCCGAGGTCGCCCCGATTGATGAGGAGGCGCCGGACGAGGAAGCCGAGGAAATCGCGATCGAGGAAACCGAGGAGGAGGCCGAGGACGACGTCCCGGTCGTCGAGGCGGAAGCCCCCGCGGAGGCCGCGTCCGCAGGCGCCACCGGCACCGCGCTGACCATCAATCTCATGATCGGCATCGGCAACAAGCCGTTCGTCCGCGGCACCGGCCCGGGCCTCAGCGCGGAGAAGGGCGTCCCGATGACCTTCCTGGGCATCGGTCGCTGGCAGTGGATCTGCCCGCAGGCCGAGGCGCCCGCGACCGTCGAGATCTGGAAGAACGACCAGTCCCCGATGGGCGAGCCGATCCATCTTTCGGGCGGCGAGCCGGTCGAGGTCGACGAAGGCCATTTCACCGGCTCCTGAGGATGTGGACCGCGCTGGCGACCTGCGCCTGCCTTGCGGCGGCCGCGGCGGACGTTCCGGCGCCCGCCGTGACCGCGCCCGCGCCCGAGTCGTCCGGACCTCGCGTGTTCCTCAACGACACGCGCCACGCCGTCGTCGTCGGCGAGAAACTCGACGAAGTCGGCTTCGTCGCCGCGCATTTCGCCGCGTTCGAGCGGCACCTCGAGTTCGCCTACAACCTCTCCGCGCTTCCGCCGCCCAAGGCCCGCGTCGAGCTCGTCGACCTGCCCGGGTTGGCCGACATCGACGTCCGCGTGCTCGCGGGCCAGGTGCTGGTCTCGCTCCGGCTCGGTCCGGCCGAGACCGCGGCCGACCGCGCGGCGTCCGCGGCGGCGCAGGCCTGGTTGCGTCGGGTCGACCTGCTCGCCGGCGGGAAACGGCCGGCCCCCGAGGCTTGGTTGCGGCCCGCGCTGGCCTGCGAGACCTTGGCCTTGCTGCGGCCCGCGTTGGTCGACCTCTGGTATCGCGATGGCCTGCGCGCCACGCCGGCGACCTTGGCCGACCTCCGGGCCGGGCGCGCGCCCGACCGCGAGGCGTTCCTGTTCTGGCGCGCGCTGCGCAGCCAGCACCCGCGCGCCACCGCCGATTTCCTCGCGTGGGTCGCCGCCGGCGGGGCCGCGACCGCGATGACCGAGGCGGAATGGCAGGCCGTGCGTTCGCAGATGCTGCTCCAGCGCAAGCCGGTCAGCCTCGGGATGCGGGAGTCCGCCGCCGGGCTCGAGGCGCTGAGCCGTTTCGTCTTCGACCTCGGGCAGGGCGACGTCGTCCTCGACGGCCCCGCGCTCGTCCGGCAGCGGACCTTGCCCGCCGTGGTCGAGGGCGTGCGCGAGCGGCTCGCCGTGGTGCGCCGCGAGATCCTGAGGCAGAACCCGGTCCACGCCAACGCCTGGCGGACCTTCGGCGCCTGGCTGGAGCGCTTCGAGAAGGCTTCGCCGGAGGAGCTCGCTCGCCTTTGGTCCGATTACCTCAAGGAGAAGACCCTCGCCCAGGGGCTCGCCGCGGAGATCGAGGCCGCGCTGGTCGCGCCGCTCCCCAAACAAGAAGGCCAGCGCTAGGCTGGCCTTCGGGCGGACGGTGGCGCGGGGTTCAGCGCTGGTCGGGCGACTTCGGGAGCATCTGGTCCGCGAGGGTCACGCGGAACAGGCTGAGGGCCATCCAGAGGACGCCGGAGAGGCAGAGGGAGGCGTAGGCGGCGCCGAGCAGGACGGCCGTCGGGCCGGCTTCGCTCCACGGCACGTGCTTCTTGAGCACGGTCGTCATCCAGAGGAAGAAAATCACGGTCAGGACCACGTCGATGATGGCACCCCGGGTGGTGATGAGCTTGGGCTTCAGGTTGTCCATGGCTGAGGGGTTATTGGTGGCCGTCCGGGGGTGGCTGTCAATCCCGCCTCGCCGGGGGAGGGGAGGAAAGCCCCGGTCCCCTATCTCCGCCCTTGCCTCGCCCCTCGTCCCGTTCACCTTCTCCGCCCCGAAGGGCGTCCGCGCCCCTCGCCCCTGCCCAAACGCAAACCATGGCCGAAGAGCTCAAGGATACCCTCAACCTGCCGGTGACCGACTTCCCGATGCGCGCCGGGTTGGCCGAGCGCGAGCCGGCCCGCATCGCCCACTGGGAGCGGCGCGGCCTCTACGAAGCCATCCAGGCCCGCGCGGCCGGCCAGCCCGCCTTCGTGCTGCACGACGGCCCCCCCTTCACCAACGGCGACGTCCACATCGGCACGGCCCTCAACAAGCTGCTGAAGGACGCCATCCTCCGCTACAAGTCCATGCGCGGTTTCCGCACGCCGTACGTCCCGGGCTGGGACTGCCACGGCCTGCCGATCGAGCACAAGGTCATGAAGGAGCTCCAGGCCGCGAAGCAGTCGCTCGACGCCCTCGGCGTCCGCCAGGCCTGCGCCAAGTTCTCCGCCGGCTTCATCGAGAAGCAGCGCGGCCAGTTCAAGCGCCTCGGCATCCTCGCGGATTGGAAGTCGGAATACCGCACGATGGACCCGGCCTACGAGGCCGAGATCCTCGGCGGGTTCGCGGGCTTCATCGAGCAGGGGCTCGTCTATCGTTCCAAGAAGCCCGTGTACTGGTCGATCCCGTGCGAGACCGCGCTGGCCGAGGCCGAGATCGAGTACCGGGACAAGCGCTCGTTCTCCATCTGGGTCGCCTTCCCCGTGCCGGCGCCCGCCGCCAAGGGCCTCGCGCCCGCGCACCCGCTCGCCGTCGTCATCTGGACGACCACCCCCTGGACCCTGCCGGCGAACCTCGCCGTCGCGGTGCATCCGGAACTTGAATACGTCGAGGTCCGCCACGGCGACCGCTCCTACCTCGTGGCCGCCGCGCTGCGCGACGCCTTCGTGGCCGCCTGCGGGCTCGACGGGGCCGTCGACGGCTTCCGCGTGGCTGGCCGCGCGCTCGAGGGGCTCGTCGCCCGCCATCCCTTCATCGACCGCGCCTCCCCGGTGGTGCTCGCCGACTACGTCACGACCGACGCCGGCACGGGCTGCGTCCACACCGCCCCGGGCCACGGCCTCGAGGACTTCCAGACCGGCAACAAGTACGGCCTCGAGCCGTACTGCCCGGTGCGCAACGACGGCACCTACGCCGACGACGGCAAGGTCCCGGCCGCGCTGGTCGGCGTCACCGTGCTCGAGACGGACGGCAAGAACCCGGCGAACCTCGCCGTGCTCGAGCTGCTCAAGGGCGCCGGCGCCCTCCTCAAGGCCCAGGGCTTCAACCACTCCTACCCGCATTGCTGGCGCTCGAAGACCCCGGTGATCTTCCGCGCCATGGACCAGTGGTTCGTGGGCCTCGACCGCGGCGACCTCCGCCAGCGCGCCCTCCGGGCGGTCGGCGACGTCCAGTGGATCCCCGCCTCCGGCGAGAACCGCATCCGCGCCGCCCTCGAGGGTCGCCCGGATTGGTGCATCTCGCGCCAGCGCGCCTGGGGCGTGCCCATCCCCGCCTTCACCTCGCCGTCCACCGGTGAGTCCTACCTCGACGCCGGCGTCGTGCGCCACGTCGCCAAGCAGGTCGCGCTCCACGGCGGCGATTGGTGGTGGGCCTCCTCCGTCGAGACCATCCTCGCCGGCGCGCCCGTCCCGGCCGCCTGGCCGAAGGACCTCCGCAAGGGCACCGACACGCTCGATGTCTGGATCGACTCCGGCTCGAGCCACCTCGCCGTCTGCGCCAAGCACAAGGACCTGCACTGGCCGGCCGACCTGTACCTCGAAGGGTCCGACCAGCACCGCGGCTGGTTCCAGTCGTCGCTCTGGACCGCCGTCGCCGTCAAGGGCGCCGCGCCCTATCGCGCCGTCCTCACCCACGGCTTCGTCGTGAACGAGAAACGCCAGAAGATCTCGAAGTCCGACGGCAAGCCCCAGACCGCGGACGACTACGTCAAGAAGTACGGGGCCGACATCATCCGCCTGTGGGTCGCCTCCGAGAACTACCAGTCCGACATCCCGCTGTCCGACGCGATCTTCGAGCACGTCTCCAACCAGTACCGCGGCATGCGCAACTCGCTGCGCTACCAGCTGGGCAACTTGTTCGACTTCGACCCGGCCAAGGACGCCGTCCCGGTCGCGCGCCTCTCGGCCATCGACCGCTGGGCCCTCGTCGAGACCGCCCGCCTCGTCCGCGAGGTCACCGACGCCTGCGAGCGCAACGAGTTCCACCGCGCCGCGGCCGCCCTGGCCAACTTCA
>JBEGOO010000118.1:0-4383 GCA_041182045.1 Verrucomicrobiota bacterium | reverse complement strand
CCCGGAGCGTGCCGTCGGTCTCCTCGACGATCGCGGTGAGGGACTCGACCCAATCGCCGGAGTTGAGGTAGCGGACCGCGCCGATCCGGCGGTCCTCCGCCTTGTGGATGTGGCCGCACATCACGCCGTCGCAACCGCGGCGGGCGGCCAGCGTCTGGAGGTGCTCCTCGAAGCTGGAGATGAAGCTCACGGCCGACTTCACCTTGCCCTTGATGGCCTGCGAGAGGGAGAAGTACTCCTTGCCGCGCCAGGCGCGCCATTTGTTGTAGAAGCGGTTGATGTCCAGCAGGACCTGGTAGCTGATGTCGCCCAGCACGGCCAGCCAGCGCATCTTGGCCGTCACCGTGTCGAAGGCGTCGCCGTGGATGCACAGGTAGCGGTGGCCGTGCAGGTCGACGTGCACGTGCTCCTCGGCGAGCTCGATGCGGTCGAGCGTGATCGGGATCAGGTGGCGGATGAAGTCGTCGTGGTTGCCGCGCAGGTAGACGACCTTGGTGCCGTCCTTCTCCGCCATCTTCATGAGGCGGCGCAGCACCGCCGTGTGGGCCGGGGTCCAGTGGTTCTTGCGGCGCAGCGACCAGAGGTCGACGATGTCGCCGTTCAGGATCAGCTTGTCGCAGCGGATCCCGCGGAGCACGTCGAGCAGCTCGCGGGCCTGGGCGTCCTTCGTGCCCAGGTGGAGGTCGGACAGCACGAGCGTCCGGAAGTGGATCTTCGCCGGAGGCAGCGGCTCCTGCGGGGGGCTGACGAACCGTTCGGTGTCTTCCATGTCGCCGAAGCGTAACCCGTCCCTGTGTCGATCCCGCGTCGGATTCGACACAAAGGCGGTAAACGCCGTCTGGGTCGGCTCAGCGGTCGGGGTCGAGGCGGGCGCGGGCGGAGTCGCCTTCCGACGGCATCTGGGCGAGCCACTGAGCCGCTTGGTCCTGCGCGGATAGTTTCTCGGCCACGGTCAGCAACTTCTCAAGGTCGTCGCGCCGTCGGCGCGGTTCACCGGTCTCCTCGGCCAACTGCAGTTCCACCAGGGTCCATGCATAGGCCAGTTTGAGGTCGCGCTCGACCTGCTCGCCCTGCTCGTGCCGTTCCGCGAGCGTCCGGGCCGCTCGTTCGTCCCGCCGCAAGGCGGCTCGGGTGTAGCATTCCGTCGCCAGTCGGTGGTTCCGCGGCAGACCGAGGTCGCCTTGGTCGTGGATCTTGGCGAGCGTCTTGAGCGCACCGGCGTTGCCTCGTTCCGCCGCCACCCCGAGGTTGTCCAGCGCGGCCTGGATCTCCGCCGCGAATTCGCCGAGCTTGCGCGAGCGCGCGGCGTCGCCCTGGTTGGTCTCGGCCGCCAGTTTCGCGAAACCAGCCTCCGCGCGCTTCAGGTGACATTCACCTAGGACGCGGTAGCCGAGGACCTGACCTTTGGCCTTTGCCTGGGCGGCGAGCTCCATGGCTTTGGCCAAATCCGGCGACGTACCCCAGCCGTTCAGGTGGTAAAGCGCCAGCACCGCTTCGGCCCGGGGTCGGTGCGAGAGGTTCGCGGCCTTCTGCATATACTCGAAGGCCACACCGCGATCCACGTTGATGCGGAGGTCCCGCGGGCAATAGCTGGTGTGACGCAAGGCGAAGTAATACGCCGCCAGCGCGTTGCCCTGATCGGCCTCGCGCCGCAGTTCCTCGGCCGGGGCGTCCGCCTCCAACCGGCTCAGGAAGCGGTCGTAAACCTCGCCTGGTACTTGCGCTATCGGCACACGGAGGGCGTTGGACGAATTGAAGGCCGTGAGGAACAGGATCGCGCCGGTCACGAGATACGGGCGGGACTTGACGTAGAGGCGAAGCATCGGCCGCGTTATCCAAGACTTCTCCTGATAGAAGGCAAGGGTGGCCCGCAACGAAGGTCGCGCCGCCCCCCGCGCCGCTCGCCGACCAGCGCGTGCTTCGTGTCCGGACGGAGATCGGCCCGGTCGAGCGACCCGAAGCGGATCGACGCCGGACGGTCGGCTTCTCGGGCGACCGTAGGTGCTGTGTTTTGCCTGCGCCGTCAGTGCGAACGAAGCAGGCGGCTCAACCTGCGACTGTCCTGAGGTATTCATGACGCAAAGGGGTCAGGCCGTTCGCGAATCGGGGTGTTAGTTTGCCGGCCCTAAAACATCGATTTACGAAGGCCGAGGAGTCGGATGGTTCGCTTGGAGGGCTGAAAAGGGCGTTTAAACTAACAGGTTCGGTCGCGAACGGCCTGACCCCTTTTACGTGGGAAAACCTCAGCTGATCAGCAGCAGGCGCGGTGAGCCAGGGTGGTTGACGGGTGCGCGGTGGACGCAGGGCGGCACGGGGCAGCCGGGCCACCGCGTCGCGATACGCCAGAGCGCGAAGGTCCCGAAGGGGTAGGGCGTCGCCCCGGGCTTCGGCGCGTAGTGCGAGTCGAAACTGTGTTCGTGCAGGAACTCCGCGAACCCATCGTCGTCCGCGCCGCCGTGGTCCGCGAGCAGCGCCGCGCGGATCTCGGGGATCTCGACCTTCAGCCGGGCGTCCTCGTTCGCGAGCCCTTCGCTACAGGCGCCGAAGTAGGTGCAAAGCCAAGTGTCGACCTCGACCGGCGCGCTGTCGACGTGGAAGGAGCTGACGTCCGTCGGCACCGGTCCCGCGTCGGCGTCGGGCACGCAGTCGTGGATCAGGTTGAGCGAAGGCGCGAGCTCGTGGTCGCGGAGCAACCGCTGGTCGGCCAGCATCGCCTCGGCGGCGAGCCGCCCCGCCGGGCTCAGGTCGAGCGCCGCCAGTTCCTCGTCGGTCACCGGCACGATGCCCTGGCCGGCCGGAAGCTTGGCCGCGACCTCGGCGAAGTCGCCCAGCAACGTCCGTTCCCAGCAGAGCGCGTTCACCCCGTCGGCGAAAGGCGTCGCGAGCAGCTCGGCGAAACCGCCGACGCGACGCACGCGGCTCGGGCGGCCCCCTCTCACTTCAGGCCGAAGCGCGCGACGAACTCCTTGGCCAGCGCCTCGTAGGCGACCGCGCCCGGCGAGTGGACGTCGTACTGGAAGATGGTCTGGCCGTGGCTCGGGCACTCCGACAGGCGGATGGTGCGCGGGATCATCGCCTCCATCACGAGGGCGGGGAAGTGGGTCTTCACCTCCTCGACGACCTGGCGGGAGAGCTTGGTGCGCACGTCGTACATCGTCATCACGATGGCGCCGACGGTCAGCTTCTCGGTCGCGCCGGCGGCCTGGAGCTGGTCGACGACGCCGAGGATCTGCCCGAGACCTTCCATCGCGAGGTATTCGGTCTGCAGGGTCACGATGAGGTGGTCGGAGGCGCCCAGCGCGTTCATCGAGAGCATGCCGAGGGCCGGCGGGCAGTCGATGAGGATGGCCTGGTACTTGCCGGAGGCGACGAGCGGGGCGAGGGCCGCGCGCATGCGCCCGAGGTAGTTCTCGGCCTGGGCGAGCTCCGACTCCACCGCGGCGAGGTCGAGCTCGGACGGGATGAGGTCGAGCTTCTCGGTCGAGGTGGCGACGACCATGTCAGCGGCCTTGGCCTCGCCGTGGAGCACGCGGTACATCGAGCGACCTTCGGTCTTCTCGAGGCCGAGGGCGCTGGTGGCGTTGGCCTGGGCGTCCAGGTCGATGAGCAGGGTCGGGAGGCCGAGGCGCGCGAGGCCGGCGGCGAGGTTCACCGCGGTGGTCGTCTTGCCGACGCCGCCTTTCTGGTTCGCGATCGCGAAGACCTTCGTCACCTTAGGCGTCCTCGATGGGGCGCTCGACCTCGGTCGGCGCCTCGTAGTCGATGCCGGCGACGCCGAAACCGAAGTTCTTGAGGAAGTCTGACTGGTAGCCCGCGAAGTCGGCGTGCCCGTCGAAGGTCTCGGTGGTCACCTGCGGCCAGACGTCGAAGACCGCCTTCTGGACGTCGGGCGCCATCTCCCAGTCGTCGATGCGGACGCGGCCCTGGTCGTCGAAGTCGAGGGCGTTGCCGTTGTACATCTGCTTCTCGAAGAGGCGCTGGATCTGCTCGATGCAGCCTTCATGCGTGCCCTTGGCCTTCATGATCTTGAAGAGCAGGGAGACGTAGAGGGGGACGACCGGGATGGCCGAGCTGGCCTGCGTCACGACGGCCTTGTTCACCGAGACGAAGGCGCGGCCGCGGTGCAGCTTCATGAGGTCGTCGATCTTGCGGCCGGCCCGTTCGAGGTCTTCCTTGGCCTTGCCGATGGTGCCGTCCTTGTAGATCGGCCAGGTGACCTGCGGCCCGATGTAGGAGTAGGCGACCGTCTGGCAGCCTTCCTTGAGCACGCCGGCGCCGTCGAGGGCGTTCATCCAGAGTTCCCAGTCCTCGCCGCCCATGACCTTGACGGTGTGGGCGATCTCTTCGGCGTTGGCGGTGTCGAGCGTGACGTCGTTCACGACC
>JBEGOO010000117.1:0-17760 GCA_041182045.1 Verrucomicrobiota bacterium | reverse complement strand
TCCGCACCATCGTGCGCAGCTACGACGAGAAGCTCGTGCGCGACGCCGTGAAGGCCGAGCTCGCCCGCGGCGGCCAGGTCTTCTACCTGCACAACCGCGTCGAGACCATCCAGGCCGTCGCCGAACGGATCGCCGCCCTCCTGCCCAAGGCGCGCGTCATCGTGGGCCACGGCCAGATGCCCGCCGGCCAGCTCGAGGAGGTCATGTCGGCCTTCGTCGCCGGCGAGTACGACGTGCTCGTGTGCACGACCATCATCGAGACGGGCCTCGACATCCCGAACTGCAACACGCTCATCATCGAAGGGGCGGACCGGTTCGGCCTCGCCCAGCTCTACCAGCTCCGCGGCCGCGTCGGCCGCTTCAACCGCCAAGCCTACGCCTACCTCTTCCTGCACCGCCACGCCGAGCTCGTCGGCACGGCGCATCGCCGCCTGTCCGCCATCCGGCAGTACAACCAGCTCGGCGCCGGCTTCCGCATCGCCATGCGCGACCTCGAGCTGCGCGGCGCCGGCAACATCCTCGGCGCGGCGCAGAGCGGGCATGTCGCGACCGTCGGCTTCGACCTCTACTGCCAGCTCCTGCGCCGGAGCGTCGCCAAGCTGCGCGGCGACCCGGGCGCGGTCGTCGACCGCTGCGAGGTCCATCTCGACTTCATCGACCACACCCAGGCGGCGCTCGGCGTCGAGCAGGCGAACAGCGGGGCCGGCGACGTCCCCCTGCTCACCGCCACCCTGCCCTCGGATTGGATCCCCGAGACCCGCCTGCGCATCGAGGCGTTCCGCCGGATCGCGCTGGCGCTGGACGGGGCGGAGGTCGCCGAGCTGCGGCATTCCCTCAAGGACCGTTACGGCCAGCTCCCGCCGGAGGCGGAGGCCCTGCTCAGCCTGGCCGAGATCCGCTGCCTCGCCGAGGCGAAAGGCGTCGTTTCGGTGACGACGGAGGACGCCGTGCTTCGCTGCCTGTCCACCGCCGGGGGCCGCGCCCCCGAGCCGATCCTCGTCGGCAACCGCTTTCCCCGCTTGACCGTGCGAGACCCCCTGCGGAAACTGAAGGAAATCCGCGGCTTCCTCTCACGGTTGCCCGCTCCCTCCGCCCGATGAAATCCTTCCTGTTCTCCAGCCTGCTCGTCCTGACCGCGACCGTCGCGTCGGCGCAGCTGCGGAAGCCCACGCTGGAGGAGACCGCCGCGCAGCGCTGGACCGAGACCAACAGCGACCGCATCATCGGCACGGCGGCGGGCGCCGCCATCACGCTCTCCGACATCCGCCGCCAGATGGAGCCGGTGACCTCGCAGATCCGCGCCGGGGTGAAGTCCGACGACGAGTTCTTCAAGGCGCTCGAGCGCGCGAGCCGCGAGGTCCTCGAGAGCGTGGCGGACCGCCAGCTGGTCATCGCCGAGTTCAAGGCGGGGATGGGCCGGTTGCCCGCCTCCTTCATCGACGCCGACATCGAGGAGACGATCCGCCGCGACCACGCGGGCGACCGCAACCGGTTCGTGGCCTCGCTGCGCGCCTCGGGGATGACGCCGCTGGCTTACCGCAAGTTCATCGAGGAACGCATCATCTTCGAGTACATGGTCGGCCAGATCCGGCGCACCGCGACCGAGGTCGGACCCGGCCGCGCGAAGGAATACTATGAGAAGAACCTGGCGCTGTTCACCCGCGGCGAACAGGTGCGCCTCCGTCAGATCACCATCGCCCAAGGCGCGGCCGAGAGCGTCGAGGAGGCCGGCCGCCGCGCCGCCGACTGGGCCGACGCCATCGCGCACCCGGAGAAGCTGGCGGCGACGCTGGCGAAACACCGGGTCGTCGCCCCGGCGGGCGCCAAGGTCGAGACCTTCGCCGACGTGGCCAAGCTGGTCAGCGCGGACGACTTCGCGGACAAAGGCGGGGACGCCGGCTGGCGCAACATCGACGAGCTGAACGAGCGCGTCGTCGCGGCGCTCCGCGGCCTGGCGGACGGCCAGACCACCGCGCCGTTGAAATTCGACCTGCCCGGCGGCAAGGCCACCTGGTTCATCCTGCGGCGGGAAGGCCTGCACGAACGCGGCGCCGCTCCCCTCAGCGACCCCGAGGTCATGGCGGACGTGGAAAGCCGCGTGCGCGCGATGGCGATGAAAGAGGCGGTCGACGCCTGGCTGCAGGGCCTGCGCGCCAAGCACCACCTCCAGCTCAGCCGCTGAGATGGCCCCCGATCCCGCGCCCGACGACGCCCCGGCGCCCCGGGTGCCGACGGCGGATTTCCGTTGCCGCGCCTTTCCTCGCCGCACCGCCGGCGTGCTGCTGCACGTCACCGCCCTGCCCGGCGACGGCCCGGTGGGCTCGCTCGGCGCCGAAGCCCGACGCTTCGTCGACATCATCGCGGCGGCAGGCTTCTCCTGGTGGCAGGTCTGTCCGCTGGGACCGACCGGTTACGGCGATTCGCCCTACCAGGCCCTCTCCGTCTTCGCCGGCAATCCCTGCCTGCTCGACCTCGCGGACCTCGGTGCGCGCAAGCTCCTGACGCCCGAGGAGATCGCCTCGCTACGTCGCGGCAGCGATGGACGGACCGACTACGGCCGTCTCTGGAACCAGCTCCGCCCCGCGCTGCAGCTGGCCGCCCGGCGCGGCGCGGCGATCCTGAAACAGAACGCCGCCTTCAAGCGCTTCCGCGAAAAGCAGTCCGGCTGGCTCGACGCGTGGTGCCGCTTCGCCGCGCTGCGCGAGGTCAACGGCTTCACCGCGCCGGACAAGTGGACGATCGAGGACGCGCCCGCCGACCTGATGGCCGAAGCCGAGGTGCTGCAGTTCCTCTTCGCCGAACAATGGCGCGCGCTCCGCGAGTATGCGCACGGCAAAGGCGTACGCTTCTTCGGCGACGAACCCATCTACGTCTCCGCCGACGGCTGCGACGCCAAGACGCGCCCCGAGCTCTTCCAGCTCGACGAACAGGGCCGTCCGGTCGCCGTGGCCGGCGTGCCGCCGGATTACTTCGCCGCCGACGGCCAGCTCTGGGGCAACCCGCTCTACGCCTGGGAGCGTCACGCCGCCGACGGCTTCGCCTGGTGGAAGGCGCGCGTCCATCACGACCTCGAGCTCTTCGACGCGATCCGCATCGACCACTTCCGCGGCCTCCATGATTACTGGAGCGTCCCCGCCGGCGCGCCCAACGCCCGCCAGGGCCGGTGGCACGACGGACCCGGCCTCGCCTTCACCGGCGCGCTGACCGGCCTGCCGCTCGTCGCCGAGGACCTCGGCCTGCTCTCGCCCGGCGTCGACGTCCTCCGCACGGCCTCCGGCCTGCCGGGCATGTCGGTGCTGCAGTTCGGCTTCGGCGGACCGCCCGAAGGCAACCCGCACTTCCCGACGAACATCACGGCGGACCGCGTCGTCTACACCGGCACTCATGACAACGACACCGTCGTGGGCTGGTACGCGCAGGCCTCCGCCGAGGAACGCGCCCGCGTCGAAGCCGTGTTCGGCACGATGGACGCGCCGCATGTCACGCTCGCCGAAGCCGCGCTCGCTTCGCCGGGCGTCGCCGCGTTCATCCCCGTCCAGGACCTGCTCGGGCTGGGCGCCGAGGCGCGCTTCAACACGCCCGGCAACCCGCAGGGCAACTGGAGCTGGCGCCTGACCGGGGAGCAGCTGGCCACCTTGGCCGCGGCCGCGCCCGGCTGGCGCGCGACGCTCGCCCGCGCCGGCCGGCTCAGCGCGTGAGCCGGCGGTACTTGGGCCGCCGCGGCGTGTCGGACCCGAGCCCCAGCCGCTTGCGCCGGTCCTCGAGGTAGTCGCCGTAGTTGCCCTCGTGCCAGACGATGCGGCCGTCGTCCTCGAAGGCCATGATGTGGGTGGCCACGCGGTCGAGGAACCAGCGGTCGTGCGTGATGATGACCGCGCACCCGGCGAACCCCTCGAGGGCGTCCTCCAGCGCGCGGATCGTGTTCACGTCGAGGTCGTTCGTGGGCTCGTCGAGCAGGAGCACGTTGGCGCCGGACTTGATCAGGCGCGCCAGGTGGATGCGGTTGCGCTCGCCGCCGGACATGAGGCCGACCTTGCGTTGCTGGACGTCGCCGGTGAAACCGAAGCGCGCCGCGTAGGCCCGGGCCGGGACCATGAGCTTGCCGAGGTGCACCATCTCCTGGCTGTCGGAGATCGCCTCCCAGAGCGGCTTGTCCGCCGGCAACGCGTCGCGGGTCTGGTCGACGTACGCGATCTTGACGGTGTCGCCGAGGGTGAGGGTGCCCTTGTCCGGCTTCTCCTGGCCGGTGATCATGCGGAACAACGTCGTCTTGCCGGCGCCGTTCGGGCCGATGATGCCGACGATCCCGCCGGCGGGCAGGCTGAAGTCGACGTCCTCCATGATGACGCGGTCGCCGAAACCCTTCGCGAGGCCGCGGGCCTCGATGACGGCGCCGCCGAGGCGCGGGCCCGGCGGGATCCAGATCTCGGCCGCCTTCTCCTGCTGGCCCTGGTCCTGGGTGAGCATCTGCTCGTAGGCGCGCAGGCGGGCCTTGTTCTTCGCGACGCGGGCCTTCGGCGAGGCGCCGGCCCATTCGCGCTCGCGTTCCATGGAACGCTGCCGGGCGGCGGACTGCTTCTCCTCCGCCTCGAGACGCCGGCGCTTCTGCTCAAGCCAGGACGAGTAGTTGCCCTTCCAAGGGATGCCGCGACCGCGGTCGAGCTCGAGGATCCAACCGGCGACGTTGTCGAGGAAGTAGCGGTCGTGCGTGATCGCGATCACCGTGCCCTTGTAACCCTGCAGGTGGCGCTCCAGCCAACCCACGGTGTCGGCGTCGAGGTGGTTCGTCGGCTCGTCGAGCAGGAGGATGTCCGGCTCCATCAGGAGCAGGCGGCACAAGGCGACGCGGCGCTTCTCGCCGCCGGACAGCCCGGCGACCTTCGCGTCGGCCGGCGGGCAGCGCAGGGCCTCCATCGCCATCTCGATGCGGGCGTCGAGATCCCAGCCGCCGCGGGCGTCGAGGATGGACTGGATCTCGCCTTGGCGGGCGAGGATCTTCTCCTGCTCCTTCGGGTCGTCGGTCTCGGAGACCTTGATGAAGGTGTCGTCGTATTCCTCGAGCAAGGCCTTCATGCCGGCCGCGGCCTGCATGACGCACTCCTGCACGGTCAGGTGCTCGTCGAGCCGGGGTTCCTGGGCGAGGTAGCCCAGCGTATACCCCGGGACCTGGCTGATGGCGCCGTCGAACTCCCGGTCCTCGCCGGCCATGATCTTGAGCAAGGTCGACTTGCCCGAGCCATTGAGGCCCAGCACGCCGATCTTGGCCCCGAAGAAGTAGGAAAGGGAGATGTCCCGGAACACCGGCTTCTTCTCGAAGTACTTGGTCACCCCCGTCATGGTGAAGATCACTTTTTCGTCGGCCATGGGGTGGAGGGTTGGGACAACCCCCCGGGGGGCAAGCGGAACCAGCCGACCGGCCCCGTGACCGCACTTGACAACCCCCCGGGGGGCTGGGCTAGGTTCCTCCCCGTAGTCACCTTACATAAAGGTGGGTCCAGCCGGACCCGCCTTTTTTGTCCCTAAACCTTTCACCGCACCCACCGCACACCCATGAGCGTCGACATCAAACCCTACCTCCAATACCTCGAGAAGGAGAAGCGCATCCCCAAGGACGAAGCCTGCGCGCTCATCGTCGAGGCCATCAAATCCTCCGTCGAGAAGTCGGTCATGGCCGGCCAGAACGTCGAGGTCCACGCCGACCCCGTCTCCGGCAAGCTCGAGGCCCACGTGCTCTACTCCGTGACCGACGCGGTCTCGGACCCCCTCCGCGAGATGAACCCGGTCGCCGCCGGCCTCATCAGCCCCGGCGCCGCCGTCGGCGACGAGGTCCGCAAGCCCATCAACGTGGCCGACCTCGGCCGCATCGCCGCCAAGACCACCCAGCAGCTGCTCAACCAGCGCTTCCGCAAGATCGAGAAGGACCAGGTCTTCCAGGAGTACAAGGACAAGGTCGGCGACATCGTCACCGGCATCGTCCGCCGCACCGAACGCGGCAACGTCATCGTCGAGCTCGGCACCGCCGAGGCCGTCCTGACCAACAAGGAGCGCTGCCACGGCGACGAGTTCCGCACCGGCGACCGCATCCGCTGCCTCCTGCTCGAGATCCGCGAGGACCCGCAGCGCGGCCGCGAGTTCGTGCTCTCCCGCGCCAACCCCGACTTCGTCCGCCGCCTCCTCCAGCTCGAGGTCGCCGAGATCGCCGACGGCACCGTCAAGATCGCCGCCATGGCCCGCGACCCGGGCTACCGCACCAAGATCGCCGTCGACTCGAGCGACCCCAAGGTCGACCCGGTCGGCGCCTGCGTCGGCGCCCGCGGCGCCCGCGTGCGCAACATCGTCAAGGAGCTCGGCGGCGAGAAGATCGACATCATCCGCTTCCACAAGGAGCCGCTCAAGCTGCTCGAGGAGGCCATCCGCCCGGCCCGCCCGCGCAACGTCCGCATCGACGAGCGCAACCGCGCCATCCACTTCGAGGTGGACGAGGACGACATGCGCATCGCCATCGGCTCCAAGGGCCGCAACGCGCGCCTGACCTCCAAGCTCATGGGCTGGGGCCTCAACATCGCCAAGTCCACCCACACCCCGGAAAGCGTCGAGGCCCAGCTGGGCGAGAAGGCGACCCGCATGGCCGAGCAGCTCGGCCTGCCGTTCGACCTCGTCGCCAAGTTCGTGCAGCTCGGCCTGACCGAGCTGGCCGTCGCCGCCAACGTGACCGCCGAGGAACTCCAGGACACCGGCATCCCGGCCGACGAGATCCAGACGTTCCTCGCCGCCGTCGCCAAGGTCGCCAAGGCCTGAGCCCCTCCCCCTTCCACCCCCGCCTTTCCGCCGAACACCCAGCCCGCGCCCATGACCGAGAAGAAGAAGAAGCCCGAGGCCAAGAAGGCCCCCACCACGCAGCGTTACAGCGACGTGGCCAAGGAACTCGGCCTCGAGGTCAAGGCGTTGCTCGCCTTGGCGGATCAGTTCGTGGAGGCCCACCCGGACTACAAGGACTACGTCTACACCGACGGCAAGAAGCCCGCGGCCTCCAGCAACTTCAGCAAGCTCATCCGCGACGACTTCCTGAAGTTCGCCGCCGACAAGCTGCCGAAGAAGGAGGAGCCCGCCCCGGCCCCCGAGCCCGTCAAGGCCGAGGCGCCCAAGCCGGTCGAACCCGCCAAGCCCGCGCCGGTCGCCGCCGTCAAGCCGACCACGCCCCCGCCCGTCAGCCTGCCGCCCCGCCCGACGACCCCGGTCGTCGCGCCCGTCGCCGCCAAGCCGGCCACCCCGCCGCCCGTCTCGCTCCCGCCCCGCGCCCCGATCGCGCCGACCCCGACCAAGGTCGACCTGCCGCCCATCGTCGTCACCCCGACGCCCGCGCCCGCCGCCCGTCCGAGCACGCCGCCCCCGCTGGTGCGCCCGCCCGTGGCCCCGATGGTGAACCGCCCCGCCGCCACCGGCAGCAACGTCGCCCCCGGCAGCAAGGGCTCCGTCACCGTCCGTCCGCCCATCGTCGTCCGCGACTTCGCGATCGCGCTCAACCTCAAGCCCTTCCAGGTCATCGGCAACCTGATGGAGCTGAACAAGGTCGTCAGCGCCACCTCGGTCATCGAGGAAGCCGACGCCCGCAAGGTCGCCGAACGCCATGGCTACACGCTGGAGATCCGCCACCGCGGCGAAGGCGTGCAGCCCGTCAAGAAGGTCGAGAAGCCGTCCGAGGACGACCCGGCCCTGATGACCACGCGTCCGCCCGTCGTCTGCGTGCTCGGCCACGTCGACCACGGCAAGACCACCCTGCTCGACTACTTCCGCAAGACCAACGTCGTCTCGGGCGAGGCCGGCGGCATCACCCAGCACATCGGCGCCTACACCGTCGCCTACCAGGGCGAGAAGCCCGAGTACAAGGGCCGCTCCGTCACCTTCCTCGACACGCCCGGCCACGCGGCCTTCGCCAAGATGCGCGAGCGCGGCGCCTCCGTCACCGACATCGCGATCCTCGTGGTCGCGGCGGACGACGGCTTCATGCCGCAGACCGAGGAGGCCCTCAAGTTCGCCCAGAAGCACGCCAGCGCCATCGTGGCCGCGATCAACAAGGTCGACGCCAAGGGCGCGAACATCGACCGCGTGAAGCAGCAGATGCAGCAGCGCGGCATCACCCCGGAGGACTGGGGTGGCGAGGTCATCACGGCCCCCGTCTCGGCGCTCAAGGGCACCGGGATGAACGAGCTCATCGAGTCGATCCTCCTCCAGGCCGAGATCCTGGACCTGAAGGCCAACCCGAAGTGCCCGGCGCAGGGCTCCGTCATCGAATCGCAGATGGAGACCGGCCGCGGTCCGACCGCGACCATCATCGTCCAGAAAGGCACCCTCAAGCCCGGCGACTCGTTCGTCTGCGGCGAGACCTGGTGCAAGGTGCGCGCGCTCATGGATGACCGCGGCAACCGCCTCCCGCAATCCGCCCCGGGCACGCCCGCCCTGGTGCTCGGCTGGGACGCCGTCCCGAGCCCCGGCGCCAAGTTCCGCGTCGTCAAGAACGACCGCGAGGCCCGCGAGCTCGCGGAAGAAGCCGCCCTCGCCGGCCGCAAGGCCGCCGAGGCCCAGCAGCAGGCCCCGAACACGGGCGCCCGCCCCGGCATGTCCGACCTCGAGCGCCTCATGGCCGCCCTCGCGCAGGACAAGGAGAAGATCCTCCGCATCCTGCTCAAGGCCGACGTCAACGGCACGCTGGAAGCCCTCCAGGGCTGCCTGCAGGAGATCAAGTCCACCAAGGTCCGCCTCGAGATCGTCGGCGGCTCCGTGGGCCCCGTGACCCAGGGCGACGTCGCCCTCGCCGAGGCCGCCCGCGCCAGCATCGTCGCCTTCGACACCAAGCTCGAGAACGGCGTCCAGCCCCACCTCAAGCGCACCGGCGTCCGCGTGATCGGCCACGACATCATCTACGAGCTCATCACGCTCGTGAAGGAGGCCATGTCCGAGCTCCTCGACCCCGAGATCCGCGAGCACAAGCTCGGCGCCGCCGAGGTCCGCGCGGTCTTCCCGCTCGGCAAGGAGCACAAGGTGGCCGGTTGCATGGTCACCGAAGGCCTCATCCGCCGCGCCGCCAAGGCCCGCGTGGTGCGCGCCGGCAAGGTCGTGCACAACGGCCCGGTCGAGACGCTCCGCCGCTTCAAGGACGACGCGTCCGAGGTCAAGGCCGGCTTCGAGTGCGGCATCAAGCTCGGCGGCTACGACGAGTACCAGCCGGGCGACGTCATCGAGGCCATCGAGCTCGTGCAGATCCGCCCCTCGCTCTAAGCCGCATGTCGCAACGTCAGCTCCGGGTCGCCGAACTGGTCCAGCGCGAGGTCTCCTCGGCGCTGCGCCAGGGCTGGGCCGCGGAGGCCGCGCTGATCACGATCACGCGCGCCACCGTGAGCCCGGACCTGCGCCAGGTGCGCGTCGGCTACGCGGTCTCCGGCGACGACGCGGCGCGCAAGGCCGCCCGCGCCCTCCTGAAGCGCGTGCGCGCCGAGATCCGCGCGACGGTCGGCGGCATCCTGCAGATGAAGAACACGCCCGAGCTGCTCTTCGCCGAGGACGACATCACCGGCGGCGTGGCCCGCGTCCAGGCGATGCTCGACGAGATGGCCCGCCAGGACGCCGCCAAGGCGAAGCCGGAGACGGAGTGATCAGAGGGTCGGCGCCCCGACCTCGGGGAAGGCCCGCAAGGCTTCGCGCATGATCGCGGCGCGGCGTAGGTCGCGCCCGTCGCTGTCGAGCGGGGACCCATGGCGCACCTGCACGTGGGCGGGCTGGCCTTCGATGAGCAGGCGGTCGACCTGGTCGCGCAGCCCCTCGGGCAGGCACCCCAGGTCGCAGGCGAGCCGCAGGTGCGAGAGCATGTTCATGGCCTCGGAGCTCGAGAGCAGGCGCGCGTGGCGGAGCACCCCGAACGAGCGCGCGAGCCGGTCGACGAACTTCTCGCCCTCGTCCAACGCCAGCTTGCGCCGGGCGTTCCACTCCTGCTCGACGAGGTGCTTGATCCAATAGCCGAGGTGCTTGAGGATGTCGTCCTCCGAGAGGCCGAGCGTCTGCTGGTTGGAGACCTGGAAGATGTTGCCGGCGGCCTCGGTGCCCTCGCCCAGCCAGCCGCGGACGGCGAGGCCGTCCTGGTTGAGCGCGCGCGTGACCTTGTCCATCTGGCCGGCGAGGCAGAGCCCGGGCAGGTGCACCATCGCGGAAGCGCGCAGGCCCGTGCCGACGTTCGTCGGGCAGGCGGTGAGGTAGCCGAGGCGGTCGGAGAACGCGAGCGGCAGCGCGCCGGCGAGCGCGTCGTCGAGCTGTTCGGCGAGGTTCCAGGTCCCGCGGAGGTGCCAGCCGGGGCGCAGCACCTGCACGCGCAGGTGGTCCTCCTCGTTCACCATCACGGAGCAGGTCTGGTCGCGGCTGATGACCGCGGCGCCGGCCTGGCCGGCCGCCAGCTCCTTCGACACCAGGTGACGCTCCACCAGCACGGCGCGGTCGAGGTCGGCCTGCTGGGACATGCGGAGCACGTGGCCGCGGCGGAAACGCGGCAAGGCCTCGAGCGCGGCGATGCAGCGCTCGGCGATCTCCTGCCGCTGCGGCGCCTTGGCCCATCCGGGGAACGGCTGCCCCGCGAGGTTGCGCGCGAGGCGGATGCGGGTGCTGAGGACGACGGCCTGGGCGCCGGAGGCGCGGTCCGGGTCATGGTCGTCGGCGAGGATCTCCTGGACGGACATGGTCAAGCGGGGTTGAGGGCGGCCTCGAGCCGGGCGACCTCGTCGCGCAGGCGGGCGGCCTGTTCGTAATCCTCGGCGGCGACGGCGGCGGCCAGCGCGGCGCGCGCGGCGACCAGTCGCTGGCGAAGCTGGCCGGCGGGGGCGACGCCCACGGGGGCGCGGCCGACGTGCGCGGGCTCGTGCTGGACCTTGGCGAGCAAGGGGCTGAGCGCCCCGCCGAAGGTCTCCCAGCATTCCGGGCAGCCCAGCCGGCCGCGCTTGCGGAAATCGACGTCGGTGAAACCGCAGCGCGGGCAGGTCAGCTCGGCGGCCGGGCCGGGCGCGTTGAGGGCGTCCGCTAGCTGGAACACGGCCGGATCGGCCGCCCCGCCCTTGCCGGCGCACGCCTCGCACAGGTGGACTTTCGTGACCTTGCCCCCGACCACCTGGGACAGGTGGACGGTCGCGACCTCGGCGCAAAGCGAGCACTTGAGCGGCACGGACATCTCCCTGGCAGGAAAGGCGGGGACCGCGGAATGGCAAGGGCAAGCGGGGGCGGGTTTGACTTCACCGCCCGCGCGGGCTTGATGGAGGTTCGTCCGATGTCCTCGAAACCTCGCATCGTCATCACCGGCCTGGGCCTCACCGCCCCCAACGGCAACTCGCTGGCCGAGTTCCGCGCCAACCTGCTGGCCGGCAAGGCCCGCATCGCCGAGATCGACGTCCGCCACATGGGCCGCCAGCCGGCCGGCGTCTGCGATTTCGACGCGACGAAATGGCAGAAGCGGAAGGAGATCCGCAACGGCACCCGCGTCGGCTCCATCTCCATCTACTGCTCCCGCGAGGCCCTCGGCGACGCCGGGCTCGACTGGGACAAGGTCGACAAGTCCCGGGTCGGCGTCTACCTCGGCATCACCGAGCACGGCAACGTCGAGACCGAGAACGAGATCCACAACATCTCCCAGTTCGGCAACGACACGAAGTACTGGACCCACCACCACAACCCGCGCACCGTGGCCAACAACCCGGCGGGCGAGGTGACCATGAACCTCGGCATCACGGGCCCGCATTACACGATCGGCGCGGCCTGCGCCGCGGGCAACGCCGGCCTGATCCAGGCGGCCCAGATGCTCCAGCTCGGGGAGGTCGACCTCGCGTTCGCCGGCGGCGTCTCGGAGTCGATCCATACGTTCGGCATCTTCGCCGGCTTCAAGAACCAGGGCGCGCTCGCCCAGCACGCCGATCCGAACCAGGCCTCGCGCCCGTTCGACAAGGACCGCAACGGCATCGTGATCTCCGAAGGCGGCGCGGTCTACGTCCTCGAACGCCTCGACGACGCCCTGGCCCGCGGCGCCCGCATCATCGCCGAGATCGCCGGCTGGTGCATCAACTCCGACGCCACGGACGCCGTGCTGCCCAACCCCGAGCGGCAGACCGAATGCGTCCGCCTGGCCCTCGCCCGCGCCGGGATGCAGCCGAACGACATCCACATCGTCTCGACGCACGCCACGGCCACGGCCTTGGGCGACATCCAGGAATGCACCGCGCTGCGCACGGTCTTCGCCGGCTGCCCCGACACCCGGATCAACAACACGAAGAGCTTCATCGGCCATTGCATGGGGGCCGCGGGCGCCCTGGAGCTCGCCGGCAACCTGCCCTCCTTCGAGGACGGCTGGGTCCACCCGACCATCAATATCACGGAAATCGACCCGGAATGCGCGCTTCCCGGGCTGGTCGTCAACCAGCCGGTGAAGGTCGACCGGGTCACGGCGATCCTGAACAACTCCTTCGGGATGCTGGGCATCAATTCGGCCCTCATCGTGAAGAAATATGGGGTTGCCTGACGGGGTCCGGGCGGTTGAAACATACCCCTGAACCTATGACGAAGGAAGACATCAAGCAGGTCGTGCTGGACATCATCGCCGACATCGCGCCGGACGAGGATCTCTCGGCAGTGAAGCCCGAGGTCCGGCTCCGCGACCAGCTGTCCCTGGATTCGATGGACTTCCTGGATATCGTCATGGAGCTCCGCAAGAAGCACGGCATCGAGGTCCCCGAGGCCGACTACGTGCAGCTGGCCTCCCTGGATTCCTGCGCGGAGTACCTGCTCCCCAAGTTCCAGGCCAAGGGCGCCAAGTAACCCTCCCCGGGTCGGAACTCCCGGGACCGCCCGGTGTTCTAGATTTGCCCCGCCTTGCCGCAGGGCCCATATTATCTTTGTGAGACCCCTCCTCGCCCTCCTGCTGCTGGCCGCCGCCGCCCGCGCCGACCTCATCCAGCTCCGGAAGAACGGCAACGTGGTCGCCTTCGAGTACATCACCCAGGACGAGGACACGATCACCGTCCAGCTTCCCGGCAAGGACACCGTCCTCACCTACAAGTGGGAGGACCTCGACCAGGATTGGGTCAAGAAGAACCAACCCAAGGTCTGGGCCGAGCGCCAGCTGCTGATCAAGCCGGAGGAAGCCCCGGATAAGAAGATGGAGAAGGAGAAGGAAGCCGAGTCCGACCCCTTCGCCAAGGAACTTCCCCCCGCGGACCTGAAGACGCTGGCGAAGAACCTCGCCGCGGCCATGCAGGACGGGCTCAAAGGCATCCCGGTCGGATCCATCGAGGCCCTGTGCAAGGACGCCGACATCGACGAGACGGCCTTCTGGAAGGCCTACGAGGAACTGAAGAAGGCGGGCAAGGTCGCCGGTGCCGCCAAGCCCGCCGAGGTCGCGGACAAGACCGAGGCCAAGGACATGGAGAAACCCGAGAAGGAGCCGGCCAAGGACAAGAAGCCGGCGGCCAACAACAAGAACACCGGCAACAAGAACGCCGCGGCCAACCGCGCCAAGGACGCCCAGCAGAACGCCCAGCGCTCCGCCGAGAACAAGGCTCGCGAGGAAGCGGTGAAGAAAGATCTCGAGAACGACGTCCGCGCGTTCACCGGCATCGGCTACCTCCGCATGCTCACCGAGAACGGCCCGCGCGCCCGCCTCACCTGGGCGATCCTCCGCCGGGCCCCGGAAGACCGCCGCACCCTCGTCGCCGCCCTGCGCAAATACGAGACGCAGGCGGGCCAGATCGCCGAGAAGGCCGACCTCAAGGACAAGGGCGAGGCCCTGGCCCTCAAGAAGACCATCGGCAACGCGGCCGACTCCCTCGAAAAGGTGACCCGCGAGTCGACCGCCATGGATGGCCGCCTGCAGGGCGACTGCCAGTCCCTGTTGCTGAAGATCACCCCCCTGTTGGGCAAGTAAGCCGGCGGGAGACCCCGTCAAAAGGACCGGCCGTCTTCTCGCGAAGACGGCCGGTTTGTTAATGGTGGAGCCTATCGGGCTTGAACCGACGACCTCTTGCATGCCATGCAAGCGCTCTACCAACTGAGCTAAGGCCCCTTGAAAAGGGAGAATGAACAAAGATGGGGCCGGGGGGAGGGTCAACGCTTTTTTCCGGTCCGGGGCCAAGTAACGCGTTGCCAAGGCATCCCCCGGCCGTTGCCTTCGTTTTGTGGAAGAATCCGCCGACACCCCCCAGCCGCCCGAAACCGGCGCCTCCCGGGGTCTGCGCATCGAGTCCGAATTCATCGAAAGCCTCCCGGTGGCCCATTGGGAGGGCGACATCGTCCTCGTGGAATCCCTGAAGGCGGCCGAGAAGGCCGTCGCCCAGCTGACCAAGGAACGCGTCCTAGGCTTCGACACCGAGACCCGGCCCGTCTTCGGCCGCCCCTCCTACATCTTCAAGGTCCGCGAGAAATCCGGCCGCGCCGACAAGATCGTCGCCGCCGAGAGCAAGGCCAGCCGCGAGCTCGGCCACCTGATGCGCGGCAAGAGCATCGAGGAATCCTACCTCTGGGTGAACGGCAAGGCCTCCTTCCCCGGGCACTACGTCCGCGCCGGCGACACCATCGAGATCGAGCCGCCGAAGAATCTGCCCGCGATCCTGCAGCTCGCCGGCGAGCACTGCGTTTACATCTTCCGCCTGCATGGCCCGATGCGCCAGCCGCTGCTGCACTGCGGCGGCCTCGCCCCGGTCTTCCCGCTGCTCTGCAACCCGCGGCAGGCGAAGGTCGGCGTGGCGGTCCGCGACGACGTCAAGAACCTCCAGGCCCGCGCGCCCTTCGACGGCCGCGGCTTCATCGACATCGCCGACTTCACCAAGAAGGCCGGCATCGAGAACACCGGCCTGCGCGCGCTGGCGGCCCACTACCTCAGCCGCCAGATGAAGAAGTCCAAGAAGGTCCAGACGTCCCACTGGGACGAGGAGCTGCAGGACAACCAGATCCAGTACGCGGCCAACGACGCCTGGTACAGCCGCGAACTTTTCCTCGAGCTCGAGAAGCGCGGCATCGCCCCGCGCTTCGAGTAAGCCCGGCCGCCGATGGACGCCGCCACCCAAGCCCGCGCGCTCGGCCTGGACGGCACGCGGCGACACCTCTTCCTCTGCGTGAAGTCGTCGGAGCAGGCCTGCTGCGCCGGCGAGGTCGCGACCCGCTCGTGGGACTTCCTCAAACGCCGGCTGAAGGAGCTCGGGCTCGCCGAACAAGGCGGCGTCCAGCGGACGAAGGCGGATTGCCTGCGAGTCTGCGCGCAAGGCCCCGTCGCCGTGGTCTACCCCGAGGGCGTCTGGTACCGCGACTGCACGCCGGCGAACCTCGAGCGCATCATCCAGGAGCACCTGCTCGGCGGGCGCATCGTGGCGGACCTGCGTTTCGCCGGGCCTACCTCGCCTTAGCCTCCTTTTTCCCGGGAAGGTCTAGCTTCTGCGCCAAGGCCCGCAGCTTCGGGCGCAGTTCGGCGTAAGGAACGTCCTGCACGGCGAGGCCCGCGCGCGCGGCCAGCGCCGCGGCGACGCCGGCCGACTCGCCGAGGATCATCCAGACCGGCTCCATCCGGATGGAAGTCATGGCGAGGTGACTGGCGGAGACGCAGACGGGCACGAGCAGGTTGACGCACTGCGCCCGCTTCGGCCGGATCGCGCGGTACGGGATGCGATAGATGCCACGATGCTCTTCCTCGAGGTAGAGCATGGAATAATAGCCGCCCATGAGCGCCACCTTGCCGCCGAGCGGAACGGTGGCGTACGGCCACTCGTCGACCCCGTACGAAGCCAGGCCGACCGAATCCTCGGGCGACCCCTTGCCTTCCAGGTCCCGCTGCGTGACGACGTAATCCGAGACCATGCGACGGGCCTCGCGGACGTAGAGCTGATGGGGGTAGCCGCGGGTCTCGTCGAAGATGCCCTTCGCGAGGCCGGCGGAACGGGCCAGCTCGCGCTGCTTATCCGGGACGGAGGGATCCGTCCGCAGGAAGTGCGTCATCCCGCGGACGAAGTCCTGCTGCGCTTTCCAGATCCGGGCGCGGGTGGCGTGGTCGCCATCCGGGTAATCGGCGTTGCTCCCGTAGTTCGTGGGCGCGAACAAAGCCCGGGCGAGGTTGCCGGCGCCCCCGGAGAAGACGCGACCGCCGCTCGGCTCCCACCCATCGACCTTGCCGCGCATCACGCGTCCGGAAAGGATATCCACGCCCTGCTGGAAAGCGCGGCGGTACAGCTCGAACTGCCGCGGGTCGTAATCGTCGGGCGGGTCGATCGGCCACCCGTCGCCCTTAAACGTGAATTTCCAGCGGAAGCCGTAGCCCATCGTGAGCCGATCCGCCGCCCCCACCGGGGCGACCGGGGTCGCCTGCAACAGCGGCAACAGGCCGCTGGCCGGATCGCCGGGCTTCACATAGGGGTCGATGGCGTAGACCGACATCGGGGGCTGCGCGCCGGCGAGGGACTCGCCGTAGGTCTCACGCGCCTCGCGCCCGTAGGTGTAGGTCACGCCGGCGCGCGCCAGCAGGTCGCCTTCGTAGGAACAATCGATGAAGACCCGGGCGCGGAGGACGCGGGACGCCCCCGGCGTCGCGTGGGCCGGCGGACAGCTGGTCGCGTCGAACGGCGCGCGGTCCAGCGTGATGGCGCGGATCCGGCCATCGACCTTCTCCACGGCGCCGACGCGGTGGTCGTAGATCACCGGGACCCCCGCGTCGGCCAGCATCCGGACGAAAGCCGCGCGGTACTGCGGGTCCTCGAAGCCCTGCTTGAGGATCGGGCGGGTGGAGCCGCCGACGGCCTCCTCGCGACCCCAATCGACATGCATCAAGCCGCCACCGGTCATTCCGCCCAGCCATCGGCTCGGCTCGACGACGACGACCTTGGCGCCTTCCTTCGCGGCCGCGCAGGCCGCCATCACGCCGCTGGCGTTGCCGACGTAGACGCAGACGTCGAAGGATTCGTCGGTCTCGGCGGCGGGAAGCCGCGAGGCGCCGACGAACACACCCAGCAACGCGGATTGGCGCAGGAAAGAGCGGCGAGAACAAGGGAGGGGCGGCATGGACGGAAGGCTCAGCGTAGCGCGGTCCAGCGCCGACGCACCTCGACGAACATCGCGTCGAAAATCTCGCGGGCGCGGGCATGGATCCGCGCGCGCTCGTCCGGGGCCGCCTTCGACCAGCGCGCCTGCAAAACATCCATCTCATCGCCGAGCTCGCGCCAGCCGGGCTCACGTGGCATGCCCGCGATGGCCTCCTCCGCCGCCTTCGAAACACCGAAGAGCCTGGTTTCATCCGCGCAGCCCAGTTCCTTGGCCAAGGCCTTGAAGTCCTTCAGGCGAGCCTCTGCGAGCTCTTCCAAGGCCCGCTCGCCCAGCTCCGGCGCATCCGGCAGGATATTGCCGGCCTCGTCCAACGACAACTTCGCCGAACTCCGCACGGGCTGTCCGGTCTTCGTGCGGATCGTCTTCACGCCTACCGTCCGGACGGCTTCGCCGGACCGCGGACCGACCGCCTGCTGCCGACCGAAGAAAGCCAAGGCGCCGACCACCAAGGCGATGACGCAGCCCAACCCGAGCAGGAAGCCGGAGCGGACCTCACGGTCGGGGGCGGGCTCCGGGGACATGCGCCGACTCTAGGCTTACCCCGCCGGGAGCAAAGCCGAAACCCGCGGCGTTGACCCCTCGTCTCGCCCGGCTATGCCCGACGGATGGAAATCACCGCCACCCAGTACGCCCTGCTGTTCGCGGCCGGCCTGTCGG
>JBEGOO010000116.1:0-7057 GCA_041182045.1 Verrucomicrobiota bacterium | reverse complement strand
TGGTCCTCGAACGGCTCGAAGTGGATGTCGGACGCCTTCGCCTTGACGGCTTCCTGGAGCACCAGGTCGACGAAGCGGATGATCGGGGCCTGGCTGGCCTGCTTGGTGACGTCCTCGTCGGTGACGGCGGGCCCGCCCTCGACCTGCTCGAACTCGCCGAGGAGGTCGTCCATCGAGGTGGCGGCGGCCTCGCCGTAGCTGCGGAGCACGCCGGCCTCGACCTGCTCGGGATCGGCCACGGCGAGCTCGATCTCGCGCTGGAGGATGAAGGTCAGCTCGCTGACGACGCCGAAATTGAACGGGTCCTTGGCGAGCAAGGTCAGCTTGCCGGCCTCGTCGGCCACGGGCACGACCATGTACTTGTGGGCCTGGGCGGGCTTCAGCAGCCGGATGAGCTCGTCGCCGGGTTCGGCCGGGACGACGGAGTAATACTGGACGTGCAGGTGGTCGGCGATCGCCTGCAGGATGCCGGGGCGGTCGGCGAGCCCGGCGTCGATCAGGCTGTCGGCGAAGGACTTGCCGGTGGTCGCGTGGGACTCCCAGATCTCGTCGGACTGGGTCTGGTCCACGAGGCCCGCCTCGAGGGCGATTTCGCGGATGAGGTCGCTGTGGTCGTCGAACATGGGTAAAAGGGGCGGGGGTTAGCGGGTCGGGGCCTTGAGGCGCTGGCGCATCATCTCGGCGTCCTGGGCGTAGTTGAAGACCTCCTCCTCGCCGATCGCGCCCTGGTGGAAGAGCGCGAGCAGGTCGGCGTCCAGGGTGCGCATGCCGCGCGACGCCCCGGTCTCGATGTCGGAGGTGATCTGGAAGGTCTTGTTCTCGCGGATCTTGGCGGCGATGCCGTCGGTGCGGACCATGATCTCGTAGGCGGCGACGCGCTTGCCCTCGGTGGTCCGCAGGAGGCACTGGGAGATGACGGCCACCACGGAGGAGGCGAGCTGGACGCGGATCTGGTCGCGGGCGCCGGCGGGGAAAGCGTCCAGGATGCGGTCGACGGTGCGGGCCGCGCCGGTCGTGTGGAGCGTGCCGAAGACGAGGTGGCCGGTCTCGGCGGCGGAGACGGCGGCCTCGATCGTCTCGAGGTCGCGCATCTCGCCGATGAGGATGACGTCGGGGTCCTGGCGGAGGGCCGAGCGGATGCCCTCGGCGAAGCTCGGGACGTCGTTATGGACCTCGCGCTGGGTGACGACGCAGTTCTTGTGCGCGTGGTAGTACTCGATCGGGTCCTCGATCGTGACGATGTGGCCGTCCTCGTTCTGGTTGATCCAGTCGACCATCGACGCGAGCGTGGTCGACTTGCCGGAACCGGTCGGGCCGGTGACGAGGATCAGGCCGCGCGGGCGGCGCAGCAGGTCCTTGATCATCGGGGGCAGGCGCAGCTGCTCCAAGGTGTACATCGTCGCCGGGATCAGGCGCAGCACCATGCCCAGGACGCCCTTGCCGCGGTAGACGTTGACGCGGAAGCGGGCCTTCTTGTGGAAGGAGAAACCGAAGTCGCACCCCCCGTCGCGCTTGAGGCGCTCGAGGTGCTCGGGGGGCGTGATGGAGCGGGCGAGGGCCTCGGTGTCCTCCGGGCCGAGGGCGGCGCCCTCGATGGAGACGACGCTGCCGCCCACGCGCAGGCTGGGCGCGCGGCCGACGTGCAGGTGCAGGTCGGAGGCGCCGTTCTCGATCATCGCCTCGAGCAGCTGATGGATGTCGTAGGCCATGTCAGAGCACGTCGTCGGCGACGGTGGCGCCCATGACCTCCTCGATCGTGGTCATGCCCGAGGCGACCTTGCGCTGGCCGTCCTCGCGCATCGTGCGCATGCCGGCCTCGCGGGCCTTGCGGCGGAGGTCGACGAGGGTGGCGCCCGAGTAGATCATCTCCTGGATCTCCTCGGTGATGACGAAGAGCTCGAAGACGCCGCGGCGGCCCTTGTAGCCGCGCTCGCCGCACTTCGGGCAACCGGCGCCCTTCATCGGGGTCGCGCCGGCGATGTCCTGCTCGGTCATGCCGATGGTGTAGAGCTCCTTGGCGGTCGGCTTGTAGGGCTGGGCGCAGGACTGGCAGACGCGGCGCACGATGCGCTGGGCCAGCGCGCCGCGCAGCGCGGCGGACACGAGGAACGGCTTCACGCCGATGTCGACGAGTCGGGTCACGGCCGAGACGGAGTCGTTGGTGTGGAGGGTCGAGAACACCATGTGGCCGGTGAGGGCCGCGTTGATCGCGATCTCGGCGGTCTCAAGGTCGCGGATTTCCCCGATCATCACGATGTTCGGCGCCTGGCGGAGCATCGCGCGGAGCGCGGCGGCGAAGGTCATGCCGACGTCGCGCTTGACCTGCACCTGGTTGATGCCGGCCATCTGGTACTCGACCGGATCCTCGACGGTGATGATCTTGCGGTCGGGCTTGTTGATGTAGTTCAGCGCCGAGTAGAGCGTGGTCGACTTGCCGGAACCGGTCGGGCCGGTGACGAGGAAGACGCCGTCGGAGCCGGAGATGAGGCCCTGGAACTTGGCCTGGTCGTCGGCGAAGAAGCCGAGCTCGGGGAGGCCGAGCTTGAGGCCTTCCTTGTCGAGGATTCGCATGACGATCGACTCCCCGTAGACGGTCGGGAGGACGGACACGCGCAAGTCGATGTCGCGGCCGCCGGTGCGGGCCTGGATGCGGCCGTCCTGCGGGATGCGCTTCTCGGCGAGGGAGACCTCGGCCATGAGCTTGAGGCGGGAGATGATCGAGGCCTGCAGGCGCTTGGGCGGGCCCTTCATCTCCTGGAGCACGCCGTCGATGCGGAAACGCACGCGGAAACGCTTCTCGAGCGGCTCGAGGTGGATGTCGGACGCCTTGCGCCGGATGGCGTCGACGATGAGGGAGTTGACGTACCGGATGATCGGCGCGTCGTCCTCCTTGACCTCCCCGCCCTGCGGCAGCTCGACGGACAGGCCGTCGCCCTCGGCCTTGCCGAAGACGTCGGAGTAGGAGACGTTCATCTGGCCGCCGCTGTAGCAACGCGCGATGGCGGCCTTGAGCGCGTCGGGGGTCGCGAGCTTCGGGTTGATCGGCAGCTTCAGGACGCGCGAGAGCGAGTCGAGCGTGTCGGTGTCGAGGGGGTCGGCGATGGCCACCAGCAGCTCGACGCCGTCCATCTGGAGCGGGAGCACGTTCTGCCGTTCGGCCTGCTCGCGGCTGATGAGCTTGAGGATATCCTCGACCGGGGCGACCTGGGCGACGTCGACGACCTCCATGTCGAACTCCTGGCCCAGGGCCTGGGTGATGGCCGCCCAGGCGACCTGATTGGTCTCGACCAGCTTGGCCAAGGCCAAGGTGTCGGGGTTCTGGCCATCCGGGATCGCCCCAAGCTCGGCCCGGGCCGCGGCCACGGCGGCCGGGGTCACGAGACCTTTGTCCTGGATGAATTGGATGACGAAATCGTCGGCGGTCGTCACAGTAGGAATTCCGGTCGGAAGATGGGGTGTGGGAGTTCACTCCGTGGGTACGGAATGACGGGAAACGAAACCGTAAAATGACCGCCCCCTGCCGCAACCGCAAAAGTCCGCAAAAGTCGGCTCAAGCCGAGACCGAAAGCCGCTGGATGAGGGCGGCCACCTGCGCCTCGAGGAAATCGCGCTCACCGTCGTTGTAGAGAACGTAGTCAGACCGCTTAACCTTCTCCGCCAGAGGCATTTGCGAATTTATACGCGCCAAGGCCTGGGCCGCGGGTAGGCCACGGGCTTCCAAACGTCGCAAACGTACCGAATCCGAACAGCTGACGCAGACGACCCGGTCGAACTCGGTCGCGAGGTTCTTCTCGAAAAGCAACGGGATCTCGACCACGTGATGTCGCGTGCGATCGGCCACGGCCGCCGCGCGTAAACGGGCCACCTCCGGGTGCGTGAGCGCTTCGAGGAAAGCCAGCTCCGCCGGCTCGGCGAAGACCTTCGCCGCGATCCAGGCCCGATCCGGTGAACCATCCGCCCGCAGGCATCCCCTCCCCCAGCGAGCCTGCAGCTGGGCGACGCATCCAGGCGAACCGAGGACCTCCCGGGCCAAGGCGTCGGCGTCCACGACCACGAAACCGTGCCGGGCGAAACAGGCCGCCGCGGCGCTCTTGCCGCAACCGATGCCGCCGGTGAGTCCGATGACCATGGTTGAAAAATACCCCCGGGGGCACCGGGGGCAAACCTCAAGCAGGGCTGGGGGCGGACTGCGTGCCGGCCTCGGGGGTCGGCAGGGGCGGGGCCGCTTCGCGGACCGGGCTCACGACCGGCTGGCCGACGACCGGGGTCTGGATGGCGCCCGTCTTGATGATCTCCCGGACATGGACGCCATCGAGGGTCTCATGCTCCAGGAGCGCCTCCGCGATCTTCCGCAGGGCGTCGGCATGCTCGGCGACGAGCCGCTCGGCCCGGGCGTACTGCTCCCGGACGATCGCGGTGATGGCCTCGTCGATGCGCCGGGCCGTCTCGTCGCTATGGCTCTGGGTGCGGGAGATCTCGCGGCCCAGGAAGACGGTGTCAGAATTCTCGCCGAAGGCGATCGGGCCGAGGTCGCTCATGCCCCAGTCGCAGACCATCTGGCGCGCCAGGCGGGTGGCCTGCTTGATGTCGGACGAGGCGCCGTTGGAGATCTCGCCCGTGACGACGCGTTCGCCGATACGCCCGGCCATCGCCGAGCAGATGTAGTTCAGGAGGCGCGCCTTGGAGTAGCCAAGGATCTCCTTCGCGGGCATGTACATCGCCCTGCCGAGCGCGCGGCCGCGCGGCAGGATGGTGACCTTGTGCAAAGGCAGCGAGCCGTCGTCGATGAGCGACTGGACGAGCGCATGGCCGGCCTCGTGGTAGGCGGTGCTGCGGCGATCCTCCTCGTCCATGAGCTTCTTGCGCTCGCGGCCGTAGGCGATCTTGTCGCGGGCTTCCTCGATGTCGGACATCTCGACCTTCTCGCGGTTGCGACGGCCCGCGTGGAGCGCGCCCTCGTTGAGGAGGTTGGCGAGATCGGCCCCGGACATGCCGGTGGTGATGCGCGCGATGCGCGCGAGGTCGACCGACGGGGCGAGCTGGAAACGCTTGGCGTGCACGGCCAGGACGGCCTCGCGACCGCGCAGGTCGGGTAGGTCGACGAAGACCTGGCGGTCGAAGCGGCCCGGCCGGAGCAAGGCGGAATCGAGCACGTCGGAACGGTTGGTGGCGCCGATCACGATCACGCCGGCCTGGCCGTCGAAACCATCCATCTCGACCAGCAGGGAGTTGAGCGTCTGCTCGCGCTCGTCGTTGCCGCCGCCCACGCCCGCTCCGCGCTGGCGACCGACCGCGTCGATCTCGTCGATGAAGATGATGCAGGGCGCGAGCTTGCGGGCCTGCTCGAAGGTGTCGCGCACGCGGGCGGCGCCCACGCCGACGAACATCTCGACGAAATCCGAGCCGCTGATGCTGAGGAACGGCACGCCGGCCTCGCCGGCGACGGCGCGGGCCAGGAGCGTCTTGCCGGTGCCGGGAGGGCCGACCATGAGCACGCCCTTGGGGATGCTCGCGCCGATCTTGGTGAAGCGCTTGGGGTCCTTGAGGAAATCGACGATCTCCTTGACCTCCTCCTTGGCCTCGTCGCAGCCCGCGACATCCTTGAAGGTGGTGGTCTCCTTGTCGGTGGAATTGAGGCGGGCGCGGGACTTGGCGAACTGCATGGCGCCCTTGTTCGCGTTCTTCAGGAAGCGGTACATCATGTACAGCAGCAGGCCCGAGATGAGCAACGTGGGCAGCACGTTGTAGAGGAACATCGTGAGGCCCGTCTGGGCCGGGAGCTCCTCGAACTTGCCGACGTTCGCGCGCAACGCCTCGTAATCCTTGTCGGTCAGCTTGCCCTGGGCCACGAACCGCGACTTCTCCTGCTCGGCGGCGCCCTTGACCTCGAGCTCGCCGCTGAGCTGGTACCAACCCTCGGAGCCGCCGGTGGGATCGGGCTTGGCGACGATCGACTTGATCTTCTTCTCCTGGGCCATGACCAGGAGCTTCGGCACGGTGAGCGTGTCGGGCGCCTTGGCGGGGCCGGCGGAGTAGTTGACCAGCAGGAAGATGGCCAGCATCAGCAGCAGCCAGACGATCACCGGCTTGGTGTTCACGCGCTTTCCACCGCGGTCATCATCGTTGTCGTTTTGACTCATGAAGGGAGGATTGAACCTACCCGCGGGGCGTCCCATGTCAACCGGACAGCCCCCTTCCCCGGCCCGGTCAAGCGATGGGAATCGGCGGGCGGCAGACCGGGCACCCAGAGGATCTCCTCACCCGCCAGGACCACCGGCCGCGCCTCCCTCGCTTCCGCGGGGACCTTGAGATTGATGAGCAGATCGGAGACCTTGGCCGAGCCCGGCGCGCCGAGCGGTCGATAGCGATCGCCCGCGACGCGCCCCCGCCACCGCAACGCGACCGCGGGCGCGCGGAGGTAGACCTCGCGTGTCGGCGGGACCTCGCCGCGCGTCAACCTCGCCCAGAGCGCCTCGTCGACGTCGACGGGCGCCATGGTCAAGCCGCCGGCGGCGGCGCCCGGACACAAGGGCCGGAGTTCCGCGCCCAACGCCGGCGCGGCGCGCTCGACGACCAACCAACCGTCGCGCACCCGCAGGATCTCGCCGGCGACGCTGACCCGCGCCGCGGCGCCGGTGGCGATGGCCTCGAGCAACGGCGCGAGGGATTCCGCGGAGGCCGCGCGGAGGCCCTGCCCGCGCAGGTAGTCGTCGAGGAGCAACCGCCGCAGGGCCGCGGGCGTCCCGCGCAAACCCGCGACCGCGAGGCGACCGTCGGCGTCGACCTGCGCGCCGAGCTGCGCGCCCCACGCGAGGAGCGCCTCGGCCAGCTCGTCTTGGATGCGCGCCGCGCGCGCGAAACCCGCGGCGTAGCCCTCGCCCAGCGCCCCTTCGGCGCCGGCGGTGAGCCAGGCCCGGACCCGGTTGCGCCGGGCCACGCCTTCGGCGTTGGTCGCGTCCTCGCGCCACGGGACCCCCGCCGCGCGGAGCGTCGCGAGCAGGTCGGCCTTGCGCAGGCCCGCGGCCAGCAAGGGCCGCCATCGGACGTGCCCGTCGCG
>JBEGOO010000115.1:0-3860 GCA_041182045.1 Verrucomicrobiota bacterium | reverse complement strand
ACGACGGTCGGGTTCGGGTCGCGCATCGCCGGGGAGTTCGGGCGCTTGCAGGCGTTGTAATAGGCGGCGTAGTCCTTGCGGTACTGCTCGAGGGCGGCGGCGAGCTTGGTCTTCAGGGCGGCGGCATCCTCGGCCTGCGGGTTCCAGTTCACGTAGAGCGGCTTGATCTTCGTGCGGAGGAAGTGGTCCGGGCAGGAGGTGCCGAGCTCGGCGAGGCGCGGGGCGTCCTTCGAGTTCACGAAGCGCAGGATCTTCTCGTCGTCCTGGATCGTGCCGATGAAGCGCTTCTCCTTGGAGACCTGGCCGCGGAGCCAGGGCAGGATGGCGGCGAAGGTCGCGTGGCGCTTGGCGGTGTCGAGGGTCTGGTAGAGCGCGCCGCCGAAGGCCGCGGCGTCGCCGCCCTTGGCCTGGTACTTGGCCTCGATGTAGGCGCCGGCCTGCTCGATCATGGCGAGGGTCAGCTCGTAGCAGGCCTTGTCGTCGTCGGCCCAGGAGATGAAGCCGTGCTGGCCCATCATGATGGCCTTGATGGCCGGCTGCTGGCGGGAGATCTCCTGCATCGCGAGGCCGAGCTCGAAACCCGGGCGCATCCACGGCACGTAGGCCATCTTGCCGCCGAAGATCGACTGCGTGAGGGCCTGGCAGTTCTTCGACGCGGCGATCGAGATGATCGCGTTCGGGTGCATGTGGTCGACGTGCTTGCCCGGGAGGAAACTGTGCAACGGCGTGTCGATCGACGAGGCGCGCGGGTTGAGGTTGAAGGTGGCGTGGTTGTACATGCCGACCATGTCGTCCTCGGCCGGGGACTTCAGGCCTTTGTCGGCGCGCGCGGCGTAGGACTTCTGGAGACCGATGAGCTTGTCCTGGTAGAGGGAAGAGAAGTTCTCGCGGTTGCTGGTGCGGAGGTCTCCGCCGGAACCTTTGACCCAGAGGACGAGGGTGTCCTGGCCGGTCAGGGGATCCTTCTCGACGATCTTGGACGAGGTGTTGCCGCCACCGGTGTTGGTGATGCGCTGGTCGGCGCCGAGCTTGTTCGAGCGGTAGACCAGGCGGCCGACCGGATCGAGCTTGGCCGCTTCGGCATCGTTCCAGAGGTGGGAGACGTACTTATAGGAGGACATGGTGCGTTTCGTTGGAAAGGGAGTGGGGAGGGTTAGAGGGTTTTACGACTTCTTTAAACCATTAAACTTCGTCTGGGCGGCTGTCCAAGCGGCGGAGGGGTTGGGCTTGTAAGTCACTACCTCAAAGGAGTTTCGGACGACCTTGCGGAGTTCGTCGAGATTCTTGAGCTCCTTCATGGCGATGGCCTGGACCAGGATATTGCCCGCGGCGGTGGCCTCGACCGGTCCGGCGATGACCGTCCGGCCCGTGGCGTCGGCCGTCGCCTGGTTGAGCAGGGCGTTGCGGCAACCGCCGCCGACGACATGGAGACGGGTGATTTTCCGGCCGGTGAGCTTCTCCATGCCGTCCATCTCGACGCGATAAAGAAGCGCGAGCGATTCGAGCACGCAGCGGGCGATCTCGCCGTGCGTTTTCGGCACAGGCTGCTTGGTCTCGCGGCAGAAGGCCTGGACCTTGGCGACCATGTCGCCGCGCTTGGCGAAGCGGACGTCGTCGGGCCGGATGAACGAACGGAGCGACGGCGCCTTGAGCGCCAGCTTCACGATCTCGCCGTAATCCGAGACCTCGCCTTTCTCCATCCACTCGCGACGGCATTCCTGGAGCACCCAGAGGCCGACGAGGTTCTTGAGGAAGCGGGAGGTGCCGCCGAAGCCGACTTCGTTCGTGTAGTTGGCCTTGCGGACGGTCTCGTTGACGAGCGGCTTGGGCAGCTCGACGCCGAGGAGAGACCAGGTGCCGGAGGAGAGGTAGGCCCAGTCGTCGCCCTGCGTGGCGGGGACGGCGGCCACGGCGGCCGCGGTGTCATGCGCGCAGGTGGTGACGACCTCGGTCCGGCCGAGGCCGGTCTCCTTCGCGAGGTACGGCCGCATCTTGCCGAGCTTCACGCCGGGGGCGACGGGCTTGGGGAAGAGGTGCTTGGGGATGCCGAGCTTCTTGAGCACGGGCCAGGCCCAGTCGCGCTTGCGCGTATCCCAGCACTGGCTGCCGGAGATCAGGGTCTCCTCGGCGCGGGCCTTGCCGGTCAGCAGCCACGTGATGTAGTCGCCGATGAGCAGGAACTTGTCGGCGAAGGCCAGCATCTCCGGGCGGTGCTCGGCGTCGTCGAACAGCTGATACAGGGTGTTGATTGAGATCGAGGCGATGCCGGTGCCTTCGAAGATCTCCTTGTGGGAGAAGCGGCGCATGGCGAGCTCGTACGCCTTGAAACTGCGTTCGTCGCGGTAGGTGAAGGGCAGCGAGAGCAGCGGGCCGTCGCCCTTGAGCAGGACGTAGTCGACGCCCCAGGAGTCGCAGGCGACCGACTTGACGGGACCGAGCTTGGCGCCCTTGGCGAGGCCGATGCGGATCTCGCGGAAGATGCGGATGATGTCCCAGCGCAAGGTGCCGTTGGCGGTGATGGCGCCGTTCGAGAAGCGGTGCACCTCCTTCATGGTGAACTTGCCGGCCTTGAGCTGGCCGAGGATGACGCGGCCGGACTCGGCTCCGAGGTCGATGGCGAGGTAATTGGACATGGGCGAACGGGGCGGGGGAGGGGTGGCGAGGGTCACAGACCGAGCACCTTCTGGCGGTAATGTTCGTCGGGACGGCCCGCGATGCGTTCGCATTGGGCCGCGGTGAGGAAGACCGGACCGCCGAGGGCGGCGGCGCCGACGAAGATCTCGGCGGCTTTCTCGGCCATGAGGAGGGCGCCCAGCACGGCCTTGGGCGAAGGGCCGACCGCGATGATGCCGTGATTCTGGAGCAGGATGACCTTCGGGGCCCGGCCGGTGCGGCGGACGAAGGCGACGACTTCGCGGCGGATCGCCTGCGAGAGCTCGAGCCCGGGTTCGGCGTAGGGTACGAACACCGACTCGACGCCGCACATCACGATCTCGTCGGGGCAGGCGCGGCGCTCGGCGAACTCGCGGGCCCGCGGCGAGCAGAGGATCTGGTTCACCGCGATCGCGTGGACGTGGCCGACGCAGGCGACGCCGGGCAGGGTGAGCAGGTAGGCGTGGAAGAGGGCCTCGATCGAAGGCTTGCGATCGGCCTCGTCGACGCGGGCCGCGAGGAGCGTGGCGTCGACGTCCGCGTCGGTCGCGGCGCGCGCGTCGAGCAGGGGCAGCAGCCGGTCGAAGCGACACGTCGTCAGCTCGGTCGGCCGCAGCGTGGCGAGGCTGGAACCCGAGGCCTTGACGACGAAGGTCCGGTCGTCGAGCCGCAGGGAGGTGTTGCCTTCGCCGAGGATGGCGAGGCGCAACCGGTCGCCCCCCAGGGCGTGGGAGAGGTCGAGCAACGACTGGATGGCGTCGGCGGGCATGGACTCGGCTGGCCTCCGGCGTGCCGGCTCAGGCGGTCAGGACGTGGTCGGGGGCCATCTTGACCTTGGCCTTGACGACGTCGGCGGCGGCCGCGTCGGTCACGAGGAACAAGGCGCTCACGTCGCGCGTGACGGCGCAGGGGCCGCCGCGACCGAGCTTGATCTTGTTCATGCAGATCAGCACCTCGTCGCTGCGACGGATGACCTCGCGCTGCTGGTGGGAGATGTCGCGCTGCGAGTTCCAGAGACCGTTCTCGTCGATGCCTTCGGCGCCGAGCAGGGCCACGTCGAAGTTCCAGCGGGCGACTTCCTCGAGCGTGCGGTCGCCGGCGACCATCGCGTGGCGCGTGAGGAACAGACCGCCCGGGATGTAGACCTCGACGCCCGGCAGGCACGAGATGAGCTGGGCGGTCGGGAGACAGGTCGTGACGATCTGCAG
>JBEGOO010000114.1:0-4629 GCA_041182045.1 Verrucomicrobiota bacterium | reverse complement strand
GAACCGGAGCGCAGCACGATCTCGCCGAACTGCTCGGGGGTCGAGAGACGGCCGCGGGCCACGACGGGCACCACGAAGGCGGCGTCCACCGACGGCTCCTGACCGAGACGGCCGACGGCGTACTGGGCGTTGGTCGCGCGGATGGCGCGGACGACCTCGGCGGAACTGACGCCGAGGGCGGCCATGCGGTCCGGGCGCAGCCAGACGCGCATGGCGTAGTCGCGGGCGCCGAAGACGCCGCAATCGCCGACGCCGGGCAGGCGCTTGAGCTCCTCGACGACGACGGAGGAGGCGAAGTTGCTCAGGAAGACGGAGTCGCGCGTGGCCTTGGGCGAGACGATCGAGACCGACATCAGGATGTCGTTCGAACGCTTCTTGGTGATGACGCCGAGGCGGCGCACCTCCTCGGGGAGACGGGGCTCGGCCAGCTTCACGCGGTTGGCCACGAGGATCGTCGCCATGTCCGGGTCGACGCCGTTCTCGAAGGTGACGGTGATGCTCAGGGCGCCGCTCGAAGAGGAATTGGACGAGTAGTAGAGGAGGCCTTCGACGCCGTTGATCTGCTCCTCGAGGGGCGCGGCGACGTTGTTGACCAGCGCTTCCGGCGAGGCGCCCGGGTAGCTGGCGACCACGGTGACGGTGGGCGGCGCGATCTGCGGATACTGCGACAGCGGCAGGTGCAGCAGCGCGAGGCCGCCGACGAGCACGATGACGATCGAGAGGACGGCGGAGAAGATCGGCCGCCTGATGAAGAAGTCCCAGCCCATTTACTTCTTGGCCGGAGCGACGACGACCGGGGCGCCCGGGCGCAGCTTGTGCAGCTGGTTGAGGATGACGCGGTCGCCCGGACGGAGGCCGGCGAGGATGACGATGTCGTTGCCCTGGGTCTCGCCGAGGGTGACGGGACGGACTTCGGCGCGGTCGCCGGCGCCCACCACGAAGACGGAACGGCCCGACGGGGCCTGGACGAGGGCGAGCTGCGGGACGAGGTAGGCGTCCTTGGCCTTGCCGCCGGTCACGCGGGCCCGCACGAACTGGCCGGCCAGCAGGCCGCCGTCGGCGTTCGGGAAGCGCGCGCGGAGCTGCACGGTGCCGATGCGGGTGTCCACCTGCGTCGAGGCGAAGTCGATCTTGCCGCGGACGGGATAGGCGGAGCCGTTCGGGAGCAGCAACGTGACCTCGGCGCCCTGGGCCTCCTTGGCGCCCGCGGCGAAGAGCCGATGGAAGTCGTCCTCGGAAAGGCCGAAGCGCGCCCAGACTTCGTCGGCGCTCACGATGGTGGTGAGGAGTCCGTCCGGACCGGTCGGGGTGACGAGCGTGCCTTCGGTGCGCAGGCGGCGGCCGGCGATGCCGGCGACGGGCGAACGCACCTCGCAGTAATCGAGGTCGAGCTTGGCGAGGCTGGCCTTCGCGGCGGCGGCGTCGCGGGCGCCCTTCGCGGCGGCGGCCAAGGCGGCCGCATCGTCGGCTTCCTTGCGGCTGGCCGCCTGCTGCGCGAAGAGGGCCGCCTGGCGGGCGGCTTCGTCGGTCGCGGCCTGGGCGCGCGCGGTCTCCTGCGCGAGCTGGGCCACGGCCAGCGCATGCGCGGCCACGTAAGGAGCGGGGTCGATCCGGAAAAGGAGGTCGCCGGCCTGGACCTTGGCGCCTTCGGCGTAGTTCACGGTCTGCAGGATGCCGGTGACGCGCGCGCGCACTTCCACCTCGCGCACGCCTTCCGTCTGGGCCGGCGCGATGGCGGTCTGGGCGAGGTCGGCCGGCGACACCTGGATGACGGCGACCGGGAGCGGCCCGGAGGGCGGCAGGGTCGGTTCCTGACGGCAGCCGAAGAGGCCGAGAAGCGCGGCGACGAGAAGAAGTCCCTCGACAGGGCGAGATTTACATACAGACATGTATGTAAATCTATTTGCCCTACCATGGCTCGCAAGACCAAAGCAGAGGCGGCCCTCACCCGTGACCGGATCGTCGCCTGCGCGCGACAGGTCTTCAGCCGCGACGGGGTCACGAACACGTCCCTGGAGAAGGTGGCCAAGGAGGCCGGAGTGACCCGCGGGGCGGTCTACTGGCACTTCCGCGACAAGGCCGACCTTTTCATGGCCGTGCGCCTCGACACAGGCTCGCTGCTCCGCCTCAACCAGGCGGAAGGCGACGACCCGCTGCATCGGCTCGAGCTCTTCCTGCTCGAGGCCATCCGCCGCCTGCGCGAGGAGGACAAGGTCCGCGAGACCTACGAGGTGATGCTCTGGCGTTGCGAATACGTCGGCGAGTTCGCGACGGTGCGCGACGACCTGATGACCTCGGGCCGCAACTTCATCGACGAGATCACGGCGCTCTACGCCGAGGCGAAGTCCGCCGGCCTCACGGACCCGCGCCTCGAGCCCGCGCTGGCTTCGCTGGAGACGTTCTGCCTCTACGCCGGCATCCTCAAGGCCTGGCTGGCGGCGCCGGCCGAAGGCATCATCCGGGACCAGGCCGCCGCGATGATCCGCCAGCACGTCGCCCTGCGCCGCAATTCCGCCGGAGTCGGGTTGACCCCCTCCGCCGGGGCCCGTAAGAAGAAGGCGTGAAGGCCCTCCCCGCCCTGCTCTGCCTGCTCCTGCTCGGTCTCGCGCCGGCGTGCGCGGCCGAACCGGACGCCCCGCAGTCGCTGCCGATCCTCTACGACCAGCCGGGCGAGAAATACATCCTGCGCATCGACAACCGCCGCTACCAGGTGCCCTACGTGACCAAGGAGAGCGTCGTCCGCCTGCTGTCGGCCGCCAACTACCCGCGCACGAAGCTGCGCTTCGACGAATACAAGCGTTCGCTCGAGGACAAGGCCAAGGCCGAGACGGTCGTGAACCGCGCGCAGCAGAACGTCACGCGCGAAGCGGACCGCGTCAACCGCCTGCGCCGCAGCCTCGAAGCGCTCCGCGCCCAGCTCGCCCTGCTCCGCTCCCAGCCGAACATCGACGTCCGCGAGCTGCAGTTCCTGCAGGAGCAGATCCGCAACACGTCCGCCTCGCTCGCCGCCGCCGAAGACATGGAAGCGAAGGCGCAGGCCAACCTCGAGAAGACCAAGTCGACCACCGAGTCCGTCTTCCAGCGCGCGGACAAGGCGCGCGAGGATTACGTGAAGGCCCTCGACGACTACGAGAAGCCGCTCGCCGAGATCCGCGCGATCGCGATGACGCACGGCACCGCCCTCTGATTTCCAGACCATGAAGACCACCGCCCTCCTCCTCCTCGCCCTGCTCTGCGCGGGCTCCGCCGGCCTCGCCCAGCAGGCCAAGCCCGGCGCGAAGGCGCCGGCCGCCAAGGCCGCGCCGAAGACCGTCGACCGCTACGCGCTCCGCCCCGACGAGAAGGTCTCGTGGCACGACGTGCGCGACACCGACCTCGAAGGCCGCGCCTTCCCCGAAGCGGAACGCAAGAGCTACTTCGACCGCCTGCCCGCCGAGGCCGACGGCAAGGTCACGCCCGCGGTCTGGGGGCTCAGCCGCGACAGCGCCGGCCAGATGTTCCGCTTCCGCACCGACGCGACGTCGATCTACGCCCACTACAAGGTCACGAAGGCGAAGCTCGAACAGCCGCACATGCCGGCCACCGGCGTCAGCGGCCTCGACCTCTACGCCCGCGACAAGGACGGCAAGTGGCGCTGGGTGCAGGTCGTCCGCCCCACCGCCCAGGAGATGAAGGTCCGCATCGCCGAGAACCTCGACCCCGGCGAACGCGAATACGCGCTCTACCTGCCTCTCTACAACGGCGTCGAGTTCCTCCACGTCGGCGTGACCGAGGGCAAGAAGTTCGAGGGCCTCAAGCCGCGCGCCAAGCCCGTCGTCTTCTACGGCACCACCATCACGCACGGCGCCTGCGCCAGCCGCCCCGGCATGGTGCACACCGCGATCCTCGGCCGCCGCTTCGACGTGCCGGTCGTCAACCTCGGCTTCTCCGGCAACGGCCGCATGGACCAGGCCGTCGGCGACTTCCTCGTGCGCATCGACGCCGCCGTCTACGTCATCGACTGCCTGCCGAACATGAGCCCGCAGGACGTCACCGCGAAGTGCGCGCCCCTCGTGAAGCAGCTCCGCGCCGCCCGCCCCGACACCCCGATCGTCCTCGTCGAGGATCGTCGCAACACCGACACCTGGCTCCTCGCCGCGCGCCGCAAGTTCCACGACGAGAACCACGCCGCGCTCAAGGCCGCCTACGACCAGCTCGTGAAGGAAGGCGTCAAAGGCCTGTCCTACGTGCCCGGCGACCACCTCTACGGCGACGACAACGACGGCGCCACGGACGGCTCGCACGCGAGCGACCTCGGCTTCTACCGCCAGGCCGACATCTTCGAGCCGTTCCTCAAGGCCGCCCTCGGCCGCTGATTTTTAACCCACAAACTAAATGAACAATAAGTTTCTAACTTCTGTAACCGTTATCACACTGCTCCTCATCGGATGCAAAAAGGAAGAAAAGCCCCAAAGAGTCACGGTCCAGCCTTCAGCAGTAGAGGTCACGCCTAAGAGTTTCGGGCGTGAGGCCGAAAAAGACCTCCTCGAAATGAAGCGATTAGCCCAGATGGCAAAAAACAAGGTTACCGCCGCCAAGACTCAAACCGCCTTCACTCAATGGGCCGGCGGCATCACCCGTTACAAGCAG
>JBEGOO010000113.1:0-10759 GCA_041182045.1 Verrucomicrobiota bacterium | reverse complement strand
CCATGCCTGTGATTTCCGCGACGTGACCCGGATCCCGCAGCTGGACCGCGGCAAGGTCTCGCTCGTCATCTCCAATCCGCCGCTGGGCCGCCGCGTGCGCGTGCCGAACATGCACGGCCTCTTCGCCGACCTCTTCCGGCTCTCCGCCGAGGTCCTGCGTCCCGGGGGTCGCCTGGTCTTCGTCAACCCGCTGCGACTCGAGTCGGTCGACCCGACCTTGCGCCTAGAGTCCCGCCGTCCGGTGGATCTCGGCGGCTACGAGTGCCGCGTCGAAGTTTATCGGAAACGGTGAAGGGCAGGGCGGCGGAGCGTGCGGCCTGGTTGGTGAAGCGGCGATCGGTTGGGCCGTGGGCCGACGTCGCATCGCGGAGTCAACCGGCCGCGGCGGGCGTTTTCAGGCCTAGGTGTTTACCTCAGGCGTTTTTCGCGTTTCAGCGGATCCGCTGAGGGCGCCGCCGAGGGTGCGCTCGTCGGGCTTCCGGACTGACGGGCGACGAATCACCCTGTGGATACGCTTCGAAGTCGAGGTCGCGGCGGGCGTGGACGAGGGCGCCTAGGCGTGCGCCGCTTGTGTCGGAAACACCCTAGACGATTTTATTCATATTTTCTTATGAAAAACTCGCGGTTTGACGGTGGCGTCGCCGGTCGCATCGCATCCCGTCGTCATGCAACATCATCCGATCCTCCCCCTCCTCCTCGCCGTCGCCACCGCTTCCGCCGCGCCGTCGAACGTCCCCGCGGAACTCAAGTACGATCGCCTCGCGGTCGGCTACGCCAGCAGCGGCGACAGCCGCTCCTATGGCATCACCGGCGAAGCCCTCCTGGGTGGCCACTTCCTGGTCGGGGGTGGCGTCAGCGACGAGACGTTCAAGGGTCTTTTCGGCATCTCGGGTCGCTCCACCGAATTCCAGCTCGGCTACAAGTTCACCCTGGGCCAGGGCGACCTTATCCTGAGCGCCGGCTACGGCCAGATCCAGGCCGCGGGTACGGCCGGTTCGTTGAAGCTCGACCTCGCGGGCGACAGCAAATCCCTCGGCATCGCCTGGCGCCAGCGCCTCAATGAGGCGTGGGAATATTCGGTGGGCTACACCTATGACCGCACCGTGCAGACCCTCCGTTCGACGAACACCAACAGCGTCGTCACCTCGGCGACCGCCACGGACCATGACAGCTCCGTGAACCTCGGCCTGCGCTACAACGTTAACTCCAACGTCGACGTGACCCTCGGGTACCGCATCGTCTCCGGCGGCAACGTCTGGTCGATCTCGACGGGCTACAACTTCTGATCCCGCGGGACGGGGTTCATAGCCATCCCGGAGCCCGGCCCTGCGGCCGGGCTCCTTTTGTTGGCGGGTGGCCGGGTCGGCCCCGAGGTCCATCGCCGGTCGTGGGCTCAGGGCTATGACAGGCGGGGGCCTAGACGAGCGGGCGCGGCCGGGTAGACTGCTTCGCCATGAGCTGCGACGATGATGACGAGGGGGGCGAAAGCTGGGTGGAGAAGATCTGCAACGACCGGAACTTCCTGGTGATCGGCGACGGGGAGAACTTGGTCGCGGATTGGCCCCTTTGGTTGCGCGAGATCGCGGAGACGCGCCAGGAGCTGTTCGACGAGGCGGAGGCGCTGGGGCTGGACGGGACGGACTACGCCCCGCCGCCGGATCGCGACGACCCGTCGGACGTGGAGGATTTCCTGGAAGGGCTCGGGGTGTCGGTCTCGACCGATTTCATCGAACGGACCGGTTGTTCCTCCCATGATTCGTTCGCTTATGTGCGGAAGAAGGCGATCCCGGCCTTGGTCGCGCGGGAGGGGCGTCGCATCGAGGTCGCCCGTCGGCGGTTGCTGAAGGACGCGGTGAAACGTCTCACGCCCGATCCGGACGCGCCGTATGCCGAGCGCTTCGCGGTGCTGAAGCGGATGCTCTCCGCCCAGGACGAGTCTTTCATCGCCAAGGTCGCCCGACTCGAGGAGGCCGAGACCGCCCAGCGCGAAGCCACTGATATGGTCGGACGGCTTAAAAACGTCGTGGAGGCGCTGAAGGCCGAGAAAGAGGCGCTGGAAGGCAGCCTGGCCGGCGAGGGCAAGCGTCAGGAGGCCTCCCTGGCCGAAGAGGCGCGCAAGCTCGCGAAATACGACGAGCTCGTCGTCGCGCTCCGGCTGCGGTTTGGCGTGACCTTGGAGGGGCCGCTGCTGACCTTCGCCGATGGCACCGGCTACCTGATCGACGGTCTCTTCGGGGAGGCCCTGACCGACCAGGCCGGCTTCCGGGCGTTGCTCGAGACCGAGCCGGTGAAGTCGGGGCGCGTCCAGCGGGTCACCTTCCGGGATTTCTTCCGCAAAGGCTTCAGCCGGGGTGGTCCCCTGGACCCCGGAGAGGCCGCGCGACGTTTCGGGCGGCGCTTCTCGTGGGGCCGCGCCTGGTGGGTCGTGCTCTGCGTGACCTTCGGCTTTTTCGAAGGTCGGTTCGAGCCGAGCATCCCGCTTGATTTCCGGATTCCCGCCGACCGCGCGGACGAGTGGCGCGCCTTGCTGAAGCAAGGCTGGTGAGTCCGGCCCACCCGCGGGCCGGACTCCGCCGTCAGTTCGCCGTCTCCTTCTTCACGAAGCGTCCGTAGAGCCAGGCGACGCCGAAGAAGGCGGCGGCGATGGCGGCGCAGGCGATGATGCGCCCGAGCAGGTCTTGGACGTCGAAGAGGATGACGTGCGTCGTCGCGAGCAGCAGGCCGAGGAGGCCGAGCATGCGGTAGGTGCGGGTGCCGAGCATGAGCCCGAGCGCGAAGGCGAGGGAGGCGGCCAACGCCCAGAAGAACGAGACCTGCGGACCGCCCAACCCATCGAGCATGATCAGGACGAGTCCGCCGGCGCTCGCGCCGAACAGGCTGCGCCAAACGGTGCCCGCCCGCCCGGTCTCGCGGCTATGCCGGGCCACGGCGACCAAGCCGAGTGACAGGCCGACCAGCCAAACCGGCGCCGTCGCCAAGGTCACGCTGGCGGGATTGCCGCCGCCGTTCGTGATGAGCAGGAAGGTCGGGAGGATCGAGAGCGTCGCGGCGAGCCCCAGGGATCGACGGCGGGTGGCGCGCACCAAGCCCTCGCCGACGGTCAGGGCGAGCGCGCCGCCGACCAGCCAAAGCCCGGCCAACTGCCAGGCGACGGTGAGGTGGGGCGCGAGGCATTTGCCCGCGGCGATCAACCCGAAAGCGGTGGCCATGAAGGCGAACACGTGTTGAGCCAACCGGATCGCCGGTCGGTCCCACGGTTCCAGTAGCCAGACCATCGCGGCATCCAGCAACGCCAGCGACAGGGTGGCGTAGGGCTGGGCGGCGGAGGTCGTCGTCAGCGCCAGCAAGGTGGCGAGAAGCAAGCCGAGCACGCCGACGGCCTCGTAGGCGCGGATCGCGAGCACCCGGCCGAGCCCGAAGGTCGTCACGGCCGACAAGGCCCAGAGCAACGAGACCTCGGAACCGTCGCACTGATTGAAGATGAGGAAAACCGTGCCACCCACGAGCAGCGCGTAAAGGCCCGTCCAGGCCGAGGCGTTGGCGGCCTCGGCGCGTCGGACGCGCGCGAACCCGAACAGGGCGATCGCCTGGCCTGCCAGCCATAGGGCCGCCATCGCGAACGTCGGCGCCGAATCCTGTCCCTCGGCGTTCAGGAGCAGGAAGCCGGGCCAGAAGGCCAGCGTCGCGGCGAGCGGGCTGAGCGGACACGCGGAGCTGCGACGAAGGAATTCGGCTAGCCCGCCGGTCAGGACGGCCCCGAGGAACCACAGCAACGGGCTGCGCCAGTCGTCGGCGTTGGGCGGGAACACCCACGCGAGGTCGAGCGCCTTGCACAGCATCAAGGCGGCGATGAAGGCGAGGATGGGGCGAAGCCATTCCGTCCGCCACGTCTCCATGCGTTCGCTCAGGCGGACGAGCCAGGTGCCGCCCGCGGCGAGGGCCAGCGCCCAGCCCAGCATCCAGCCGCGGCCGGCCGCGAACTCGCCGTTGGGCGCGGCCTGCAGGACCGTGACATGCGTCCAGAGGATCGCCGGGGCGAGCGCCCAGAGCAGGTCGACCTGACGGAAAAGCAGGGCGGAGGGTAGCACGACGACCCAGGCCCAGGCTTGCTGCGCGAGCTCCAGATGCCCTTGGACGAAGCCGATGAGCACGGCGAGCCCCAGGAGGTCGAAGAACTTGCCGAAGCCGGCGAGCGACGCGTCCGGGCTGGCGGTCCGCAGTCTCCAAGCCGTCAACGCGCCGACCGTGGCCGGGGCCAGGAGGCGGATCCCGGGGTCGGTGGGCGCTTCGCGGAGGTAAGCGATGATGCCGATGGCGGTCAGCAGCTTGGAAGCCCAGCCGAGCAGGCCGACCTGCGTCCGGACGCGCATGAGCTGGGCCAGGGCGGCCGCGAGCATCCAGGACAGCCAGACCAGCGTCGGCGCGAGTTTCCAGGCGACGGCGGACGCCGCGAAGAAGAGCGCGGCCGCGAGCAGAAGTTCCGCGGCCGGGCGGCGACGTCGGAATTCGGACAGGCCGATGGCCAGGGCCGCGAGGGCGGCCGCGCCGGCGGCGAGCGCGTGAGCATCGTCGCCCCCGGCGGCGATCCAGACGGCCAGCGTGGCCGGGGCGAGGAACGCGGCGGCGAGCAAAGCGTTGCGGGCGCCCGCTTGGGTCGCCTCGGCGGTTCGGCCGAAACGGTCGGCCACCCAAAGGGCGAGCCAGACGAGGGTCGCGCCCAGTTGGCCGGCGAAGCCGATGGCCGGCGCCTCCGGCCGGGCGACCCGGAGCCAGGTCAGCAGGGCCACCGAGGAAAGGAGGCTGAGCGCCGCGGCGATCGTCCAGCCCCCGCGGGCGAGGAGCAGGCCGCCGAGGACGGCGATCGAGCCGGCTTCGAGACCGATCGAGAGGGGCGTCGCGCCCGCGTCGACGGAGAGGAGCCCGGCGACGGCGGCGAAGCCGACCGAGAGCTGGCCGATGAGCCGGTCCTGCCGGAACAAGGCCACCGCCCCGACGGCGAGGGCCGCGATGAACTGCAAGGTGGCCGCTTCCGTCGGCGTCTCCAGGACGCGCATACGTTCAAGCCCATGGGCCGCCCACGCGGCGAACTGGAAGACCGTCAGGCCCACCGCGAAGACCACGCGTCCCAAGTCGCGGCGCGTGCGCTCCAGCCGGTCGCCGAACCAGACGCCGAAGGCCCCGAGGGCGACGATCTCGGCGAGGCGCAACCAAGCGGGCAGGGTCGAGCGCAGGTTCAGCCAGACGGCCAGGAAGACGACCGAAGCCAACGCGAGCAGGCCGGCCACGCGGATCGCCCACCAGGAGCCGAGGGCGAACTCGCCCTTGAGGTCGGCCGGGGGCAACAGTCCCCATTGGCGCAGCCCGGACCAAGGGTCGGTGGCCGGCGCAGGGGCGGCCGGCGGGGTCGAAGCGGTCGGCGCGACCGGTCGGGTGCCGGTGGCGGGCGTCGCGGTGCAGGCCGGCGGCAGCGGCGGCGGGGTCGGCACGGCCTGCGTGGGCGTCACGGGGGTCGCGACGGCAGGTGTCGGCGAGACGTTGGCGAGCGGCGACGCGGCGGCGGTGGGTTTGATCGGAGAAGGGGCGTCGTTTCGCGACGACGGCTCTTTGTTGGCGAGTTGTTCCAGGCGTGACTCCAAAGCGTTCAGACGTTGCCAGAGCAAGATGACCGCGATGGGCAAGCCGAAGCAGAGGCCGCCACCGATCAGCGTCAGAAGGACTTCCATGCGCGGCAGGATGGGGCGGCGGTCGGCCCCTGCAAACTTATCCAGCGTGCCGGGACTGGCCAGAGGAGAGCCTGGGGGCCGCGGGACGGCGTTATTCCGCGATGAGCAGGGCGGCGGAGGCGGACGGGATGGTCACGGCGGTCCTGCCGGCCGCGAGGGAGATGGTTTCCACCGTCCGTGGCGTCCACTTGCCTTCGGCGGTCACCGCCGCTCCCGCGAAGGTCACACCCTCGGTGGCGTCGGCGCCAGGTGCGGCGAGGCGCAGGAGCTGGGCGGACTTGAACGCCCCGCCGAGGTCGATCTGGGCCTCCACGGTCCGCGTCAGGTCCTTGTTGAGCAACGTCACGCGCAGTTTCCCGTCGGCGCCGCGGGTCGCGTGCGCGACGAAGTTCGCCTCGCACCGGCTGGTGGACGACACCAGACGGCCCTGCGCCGCCTGGCTGAAGAAGAGCAGGCCGTAGTAGAGCGGGGCGGCGCCGTAGGTCGCGGTCTTCTTGTCGTAGACGATCGGCGAGTAGTTGTTGGCGGTGAAGCTCCCGTGCAGGTTCACCCCTTGTCCGCCGCGCGTGGCGACGTCGAACAGGAAGTCTATCGACCAGAGCGCCGACGCGAAGGCGTTGCTCACGCCGCGCTTGCCGCCGCCCGAGGCGGTGTTGCACTCCGCGACCCGGTAGGGCACGCCGACGGCTTGGGCGTCGGCGAGCTTGGTCGCCCAGTCGTCGGGAAATTTCTCGCCGAGCAGTTTCTCGATCGAGGTGAAACGCTGGGCCTGGGGGTCGGTCTCCGGGGCGGACAGCGGGTAGACGTGGGACGTCGCCAGCGCCACGCGGCCCTTGAAGTCGGCCATGAACAGCGGCATCCACTTCGTGTTCTTGGTCACCGCCGGTCCGGTCAGCGGCGCCTGGGGGCGTTTCGCCACGATGGCGTCGGCCACCGCGGTGAACTCGGCCTTGTATTGCGGGTAGCCCCAGTTGCCGGGCCGGATGCCTTCGCGTTTGGGGCCCTTCGGGTAAAGGTTCGGCTCATTGCCGATCTCGATGGCCAGGATCTCCTTCGCGCCCACCTGCAGGGCGTAGTCCGCCTCGTCGGCCGCCATCGCCGGGTCCTTCGCCCCGAGGTTGACGCCGTAGATGACCTTCCAGCCGGCGGCGCGCGCGAACGCGAAGAAATCATCGACCGATTCGGGGCCGATCGTCCGCGGGTCGGTCACGTAGCGGTTGTCCTGCATCGACTCGCGCGGTGGGTGACCATCGCGCCGGAAGAAGGTCGAGTCCACGTTGTTCGCCCCGATGCGCAGGACCCCGGGGCCCAGCGTCCGGCAGAGGTTGATCAAGGTCGTGTTCCGCGCGTGGAAGCAATCGCGGGTCAGCAGTTTCTTCTCCGTGCTCAAGCCCACGAAATCCGCCGGGAGCGCGAGCCCGGGTTGGTCGGCTTGGACCGTGACGGTCGCGGGCGTCGGGGTGGCCGCGGCGAGGGTGGCGGCGAGCAACAGGGGTAACATGGGCCCAGATTGGCCTCCGCGCCGAGGGCGGGGAAGGGCAAAAACGTCGCCGCTTCAGGACCGCGGGCCCAGGCGGGTCGACCGCAGGCGGAGCGCGTTGGCGATCAGGCTCACGCAGCTGAGGCTCATCGCGGCCGCGGCCAGCATCGGCGAAAGCGTCCAGCCCGTGAACGGCGTCAGCACGCCGGCCGCGAGGGGGATGCCGAGCGCGTTGTAGCCCAACGCGAAACCCAGGTTCTGCCGCATGTTGCGGGTCGTCGCCCGCGCCAAGGCATGGGCGGTCGCCAAGCCGCGCAGGTCGCCTTGGACCAAGGTCACCTGCGCGTTGCGGATGGCCACGTCGGTGCCGTCGCCCATCGCGATCCCCACGGAAGCCTGCGCCAGCGCCGGCGCGTCGTTGATGCCATCGCCGGCCATCGCGACCACGCGTCCTTCCGCCTGCAGGCGCTTCACCAAAGCCTGCTTGTCGGCCGGGCTGGCGTCCCCGTGCACCTCGGCGAGCCCGAGCCTGGCGCCCAGCGCGCCGGCCGTCGCCGTCGCGTCGCCCGTCGCCATGATGACGCGCAGGCCGGCGGCCCGCAGCGCGGCCAGCGCCTCCGCGGCGGATGGCTTGACCGGGTCGGAGACCACCAGCAGGCCCGCCGGGCGGCCATCGACCGCCAGAAGCATCACGATCGCGCCCTCCGCCCGCCGCGGCGACGCCTGCGCGGTCAGCGCCGTCGGGTCGACCCCTCCGGCCTGCAGGAGCGCGGCGTTCCCCAGCAGGAGGCTCCGGCCTGCGACCATCCCGCGGACCCCGCGCCCGCTGTCGGCCTCGAACCCGACCGGCTCCGTCAACGTCAGCCCTTTCGTCCGCGCGGCCGCGACCAAGGCCGTCGCCAGCGGGTGCTCGCTCCCTTGCTCGAGGCTCGCGGCCAGTCGCACGATCTCGTCGGCGGTGAAGCCCGCTTGCGGGCAGGCCTCCGCGAAGGTCGGGCGGCCGGCCGTGAGGGTGCCGGTCTTGTCGATGACGACGGTGTCGACCTGCGCGAGTTTCTCGATGGCCGCGGCGTCGCGGAAGAGGATGCCGAGCGTGGCCCCGCGTCCGGTCGCGATCATCACCGACATGGGGGTGGCGAGCCCGAGGACGCAGGGGCAGGCGACGATCAGGACGGCGACGGCGTGGATGAGCGCGAGGACCCAGCGCGGCTCGGGGCCGAGCAACCCCCAGCCCAGGAAGGTCAGGAGCGCGATGGCCACCACGACGGCGACGAAGTAACCCGCCACCACGTCGGCCAGCTTCTGCATCGGCGCGGTCGAACGCCGCGCGGCCACGACCAGTTGGACGATCTGCGCGAGCACGGTGTCGCCCCCGACCGCGGTGACGCGGAAGATGAGGGCGCCCTGGGTGTTGAGCGTCGCGCCGGTCAACCGGTCGCCGGGGCGTTTGGTGACCGGCAGCGGCTCGCCCGTGAGCATCGCCTCGTCGACCGCGCTGGAGCCCTCGAGGACCACGCCGTCGGCGGGGATGCGCTCGCCCGGGCGCACGCGCAGCCGGTCGCCGGCCTGCAGGCAGCCCAGCGGCACATCGACCTCGGTGCCGTCCGCCTCCATCCGTCGCGCCGTCTTCGGCGCCAAGGCCAGCAAGGCGGCCAGCGCGCCGGAGGTGCGGGCGCGGGCGCGCAGCTCCAGGATCTGACCGAGCAGCGTGAGGCTGACGATCTCGGCGGCCGCCTCGAAGTAGACCGCGGGGCGCCCCATCAGCCGGAACGACTCCGGGAACGCCTCCGGAAAAAGCGCGGCGAGGACGCTGTAGCCGAAGGCCGCGCCGGCCCCGAGTCCGATCAACGTCCACATGTTCGGGGTCCGTCGCTCGAAGGATTCCGCGCAACGTCGGAACAGCGTCGCACCGCCCCACAGGATCACGGGCAGGGACAACGCCAGTTGGAGGAGCGCCGCGGTGCCCGGCGTGAGGAAGTGGAGCGCATGACCCGACATCTCCAGCGCCGCGAGGAGGACGGTGAAGGGGAGGGTCCACCAGAAACGGCGGCGGAAGTCCCGCAGCTCCGGGGACTCGGTCTCGGCCATCGGCAGCGTCGGCTCGAGGGCCATCCCGCAGCGCGGGCAAGCGCCCGGGCCGGGCTGGTTCACCTCGGGATGCATCGGGCACACGTAGCGTAGCCCCTCGGCCGCCGGTTCCGGTCCGCAGCACGCCGCTCCCTCCGTCCCGGGCTTCGGTCGGGCGGCGAGGTAGTGTTCGGGGCGCGCGGCGAACTTCTCCAGGCACGTCCGATGGCAGAAATGATAGGTCACGCCGGCGTGGGTGAAGCGGAGCGGCCCCTGCTCATCGACGGCCATTCCACAGACTGGGTCGATCGCGGGCATGGGCGCCAAGTTATCGGGTCCTCCGGTCCGACGCAACCGCGCGGGCTGGGTTCCGGGCGCTTGCCTCGCCGGCTTATGAACCATATGAGAAGTTCATGAGATACCCCCTCCTCGCTTTGCTGGCCACCTGTGCGGCCGCGGCCGCCGCCCCGCTGAAGGTCTTCATCCTGGTCGGCCAGTCGAACATGGAAGGGCATGCCCGCGTCGAGACCATCGATTACATCGGCGAGGATCCCGCCACGGCGCCGTTGCTCAAGCGCATGCAAGGCCCGGACGGCAAGCCCGCGGTCGGCGAGGGTGTCTGGATCTCCTATCACACCGGCAACGGCGCGCAGAACGGCGAAGGTTTCGGCAAGCTGACCACGGGCTACGGGTCGCGCCAGGATCCGACCAAGGACGGCGGGAAGATCGGCCCCGAGTACACCTTCGGGCTCGCGATGGACCGGGCTTTCGCGGAGCCCGTGCTGCTGATCAAGGCCGCCTGGGGTGGCAAGTCCTTGAACTACGACTTCCGCCCGCCCAGCGCGGGGCCTTACCCGCGCACGCCTGGGGACATCGAGAAGAGCCGGAACCTGGTCGAGAACTCGGGGCAGTATTACCGATTGATGACCGCCCACGTGAAGCGGGTCCTGGCGGATCCGGCGCGCGTCTGCCCGGCCTATGACCCGAAGGAAGGCTACGAGATCGCCGGGTTCATCTGGCTCCAGGGCTTCAACGACATGGTGGACGGAAACTTCTATCCCAAGCCGCCCAAGGGCGCGCCGGGCAACCGCTTCGCCAAGTACTCCGAACTCATGGCCGCCTTCATCCGCGATGTCCGCCGCGAGTTCGTCGCGCCGAAGATGCCGTTCGTCATCGGCGTCATGGGCGTCGGCGGCAAGGATCCCGGCGACGACAACCTCGCCTTCCGCGAGGCCATGGCCGCCCCGGCGGACCTCCCGGAATTCAAGGGCAACGTGACCGCCGTGCGCACCGCGCCGTTCTGGGACGAGCAGCTCGGCGCCATCCAGGCCAAGAAGGAGAAGGTGCGCCAGATGGCGTACGAGCTCCGCAACAAGGGCAAGCGCTCCGCCAACGCCGACGGCCAGATGACCGAGGCGCAGCAGCGCGACTTCCTCAAGGACTACGAGGCGAAGCTGATTACGCCCGCCGAGGCGGCCCAGCTCAAGCG